>MUGC01000211.1 GCA_002900535.1 Thermoplasmata archaeon M9B1D
CAACTTCCTTGGTCTTTAGCGGGTGTAGTCCAATCCCCACCATAATCTTTCCAACTGAACTGACTTGGTATATCTTCATAGTAGGAAGGCGATGGTGTAGGTTCACTATAATAATCATAATCTGTTTTAGGTTCAGGAGTCCTTTCATTCATAACAGCATATTTGCCATCAAGTAAAGTACAGTTACAAGATTTAACATATGTATCCGTAATTACTTTATTGTAATCATATAAAACATCATTATTTTCATTTGTGGATGTATTTATTTTTTCAACTGCACCTATAGCCGTACTAAAAACAAGTAACAAACAAAGTATAACAACTATAATAAAATGTTCACCTATCTTCATTAAATAACCCCGATATTAGATTAACAATTGTGTATTTATATCTTTTTTCGTAATTTAGACACCAAAATTCCAATAATCATCTTAGAATCTATTTATCTAAATGTACACTAATGACTAACATCATTATGAAAGAATAAAGCAGATCAGACGGGATTCTAACCTGAAATCAATAGTTCAAAAGGAGAATGTTGCCCTATCCAGCCTAGATTAAAGAATTATGTCAAGATAATTATAGAAACGAATATTATCAGCAATTTTTTTCTAAAAGATTTTAGAGCCTAGGCTTTTTATTTTTTGAATACTGCCAAAGAAAAACAGAAATTAAAATACTAAACACTATAAAACAACTTATAGTTAGATAAAGAAACGGTGAAGGAGCAGATGGTGGAGGTGCTCCTAATAACCCTGGTTCAATATCAAGTGTTTGCTGTCTAATAAAATTTATCAAGGAAACAAATCCCAAAAAAAAGATAAATAATGTGGAACTAAATAACAACACAATATGAGTATTTTCAGGATGAAGTAAACTTTCACCTTTCCAGGAAGTTTAATTAGATGTTCATGTAGAGTCATTTTATGAAGATTAGTCGCACGACATATATCATTTAAACTCATTTTTTTTCCATCAAGAGATTTTAAAATATCTAATCGTGTCTCTGATGCAAGCACCTTAAATGATTGTATATCTAAATCTACTTTTGTCATTGTTTATCCTTTTATTATTATTTATCTGTCGAGTATATAAAAGCTATCGTTTTTTGTAAGGTGTTTTACTTACATTTTTGACTGATATATAAACATTGGGTGACATAGTGGGTATTAAGGTGTTTAAAACATGAGAAACAAAAAAAATTGTATAATTGGATTAGTAGGCCTTTTTGTGTTGATGATGACGGCAGCATCCGTCTGTGCAGATGAAGATGAACCCGGCATATTAGATAGAGCAGAGTCCGGTTCCGATGAACTTGTTGACAACCCGACAGATGATTCAAGTCCCTCCGACGAGGAACCGAATTTAATATCTCCGAGCCCTAACGATGATTTAGGACCATTAATAATCGCTCCAATGGATGAAACAAGTAGTCAAGATGAATCATCTGAAGACAATAATATAACCATAGTATTTGTTGCAGGAATAGTAGGATTTGTTACACTTGCTACAGCATTAATCATTATCAAAAAGAAGTACTAATCCTATTTTACTTCTTTTGTTTTTTACATTCATGGTGGTTTATATCTAATTGAAAAATTAGCACTTGATGAATCATTTACCATGTTATCGTTAGTTCTAAGCGCTGAAAGCCTAACAGTTTCAAATTCAACATTTTTACCATTTAATAAATCTGAAACACCTGGAATATGACCATCACCAATAACTGCATTTACTCTTTCATATTTTTTACTAGCAAGAATTAAATGTTGAACCATAAATGTATTTCTTTCATCGATTAAAACTCGTTTGATCGTTGGAAATTTTTTACCAATTTGTTTGATGTATAAATCAAAGTTTTCCTCAATGTTTTCAAGTTCTGCTTCCACTCTTTTTTTATTTACAAACATTCCTCCAAAACCTGAAAAAATAAGCCTAAGTTTCTCTCTAAAAGACATTTCTTTAAGCATTCTTGAAAACAAAGCCTGAGCATTCATATCAATAAATGCAAGTGGAAGTTGATGGCTTTCTGCATATTTAGTTGCAGTAAGCATTTCTTCTCCCGCCTGCACGCCATACTCCTCTGCCATTCCATTCTGAAATCTTGCAAGAAGTTTGTAAATTAGATGTTGATCTTTTAATGTTTCTTGATATTTTTCAGGATTATTCTGCTTTAACATCATTGCATTATAACGTTGCTTGTCAAGTTCAATACAAATAATATCAGGCTGTTTTTCATCAAAAATATTTAAAAGTGCTTCAGAAAGATTAAAAACATGTCCAGTTCCTATCAATGTAATCATAGATTTACATCCAATTTCTTGTTTTTTTGTGAAGTATTTAGTATTAAATTAATTTTTGTTTTCATAATTTAACATATAATCGTTAATAGACGAAAAAAAAATCGACAAATTAAAATAATATCGATACAAATATATAATTATGAGCAATGTAATTAATGATTATAAAATCAGAGAACTATCCAAAGCATGGATAGAAATTGAAAAAGAAATAGGCACTATCTAAACTCCTTTCTTTACTTTTTTTTTTTAATACCTATAATAATCTGACTTATACGGCCCCTCAACTTTTACACCAATGTACTCTGCTTGTTTTTCAGTAAGTTTAGTTAGTTTAACACCTAGCTTTCCTAAATGAAGTCTTGCTACCTCCTCATCTAATATTTTTGGAAGCATATAAACATCAATTGCGAATTTTTTAGTCCAAAGCTCAATTTGTGCAAGAACTTGGTTTGTAAAACTATTACTCATAACAAAACTTGGATGACCTGTTGCACATCCAAGGTTAACAAGTCTCCCTTCTGCAAGTAAAAATATTTCATGACCATCTGGGAAAATATATTTGTCAACCTGTGGTTTAATATTTACTTTTTTAATCCGGGGGATTTTTTCAAGCTCTGATACCTGTATTTCATTATCAAAATGCCCGATGTTGCAAACAATTGCTTGGTCCTTCATCTTTTTCATATGCTCAGCAGTAATAACATCACAGTTACCTGTTGCTGTAACATATATATCTGCTTCACCAAATGTTTCTTCTATAGTTGTAACCTTGTATCCTTCCATTGCAGC
This sequence comes from Thermoplasmata archaeon M9B1D, assembly GCA_002900535.1. Lineage (GTDB taxonomy): Archaea > Thermoplasmatota > E2 > DHVEG-1 > DHVEG-1 > M9B1D. The sequence goes on from MUGC01000211.1 coordinate 3,093, forward strand.
CTGAAGCGCACATATCGGGTCGACTTCTGTAACAAGCACTCTTGCACCAAAACCTCTCATGCTTTGACAACAGCCTTTCCCAACATCACCATATCCACAGACAACAATAGTTTTTCCAGCGACCATTACATCTGTTGCACGTTTTATTCCATCTGCAAGGCTTTCACGACACCCATAAAGATTGTCAAATTTACTTTTTGTAACTGAATCATTTACATTAAATGCTGGAAACAAAAGTTTACCTTGGTTTTTCATCTGATACAATCGATGCACGCCTGTTGTTGTTTCCTCTGATACTCCTTTAATATCTTTTACTATTTTATGCCAATGTTTAGGATTTTTTTTATAAATATCTTTTAAACAAATCATTAA
>MUGC01000212.1 GCA_002900535.1 Thermoplasmata archaeon M9B1D
CCTGATGGTGTAAATATTGAAATTGTTTTAAGATCATAAAATCAAAAACTCTTTTTATTTCATTTGAATTCATATGTTAGTTTTGAAACTGCTGAGGTAGCAAAGCTCGGCCTACCGCGCCGGCCTTGAGAGCCGGTTCTCCATTTGGGGATCGGGAGTTCAAATCTCCCCCTCAGCGTACCATCTTCGATTGATATCAAAGCCATATATTCTTGGAGACGAATTTCTAAAAAAGAAATAATATTCATGTCCAGGTCTTTGGCTTTTTTTTTACCATTTTTTTTTAATGGTAAGTTTTTTGAAATCCTTTATGTATAACCCATGTCGGATAACGATGAAAATAGACCCATGGAGTTCAACTACATATCAGGATTATTCACGTCTTCGTGATGAATTTGGAATAGAAGAATTTACAGATGATCTTTGGAAAGATTTTCCAAAACCTCATAAACTTCTGCGACGCGGCGTAATAATTGGACACAGAGGATTTCAACAAATACACGATGCAATTGTTAATAAAAAACCCTGGGCGATACTAACAGGCCTCATGCCTTCTGGTAAAATGCACCTTGGGCACAAAATGGTAATAGATGAAGTAATCTATTATCAAAGTCTTGGAGCGGATATTAATATTGCTGTTGCAGACATTGAAGCTTATGCAACGCGCGGATACACTCTGGATGAAACGATGAAATATGCACTCGATGAATATTTACCTAACTATATCGCAATGGGGTTAAAACCTGAAAAATGCCGTATATATTTCCAATCTAAACAACAGGATGTGAAAGATTTAGCTTATATCCTTGGGAAAAAAATAAACTGGTCACAGATGGTTGCAACTTATGGTTTTACGGGTTCGACTAATATGGCACATATTTTTTCGCCTTTGATACAAACTGGTGATATATTGCATGTTCAGCTTAAAAAATATGGTGGGAATCGCCCAACTCTTGTACCTGTAGGTGTAGATCAGGATCCACATATTCGTCTCAGTAGAGATGTTTCTCAATCATTTAGATTATATAATGTTACACAAACAAAAGATAAAAAAATAGGAGTTTTTGTGAAAGTAGATGAAAACGTTGGAAAACTACTTGATACTGCTGAAGAAATTCTCAAAAAATTAAATTTTGATAAATTAATAAGGATAACAGATTATAAAGCAATTTATATAAATGGTGCAAAAGAAGAGGATATCCAAATAATTGATAACGCACTTGCAAAAATTGAAACAAAACTGGGAGGATATGGTTTTTTCCAGCCGTCTGCTACTTTTCACCGTTTTATGACAGGTTTAACTGGTGAAAAAATGTCTTCATCAAAACCAGAAAGTGCTATATTTTTAACAGATACACCAAAGGAAGCTAAAAAGAAAATTATGAGTTCAAAAACAGGCGGTGCAGTAACACTTGAGGAACAAAAGAAAAACGGTGGAAAACCAGATGAATGTGTAGTATACGAATTATTTTTGTATCATTTAATAGAAGATGATAATGAACTTTTACAGATTTACAGTGATTGTAAAAATGGTAAAAAAATGTGTGGTGAGTGTAAAAAATATGCGTCACAGCTTATGGAAAAACTTCTTTTAGATATAAATGAAAGGAGAAACAAGGCAAAAAGTCAAATACAGAAATATTTGGAATAATATTTTTTTTTATTTTTAAATATTAACCCATACAATAGGTATATCCTCGGGGACAGTTTTTTTATGTTTAAAACTATTATCTTTCTTGTCTTTCTTCTTCATCGCTTTTAATTCTCCTTTATACCTTGTGTAGCAAGTACTCTTGCTCTATTTCCAACAACAAAACATTTTGCAATTGATTCTAATTCTTTTGCTTCTTGTGCGGATGATATTTGTCCAACGATCATCATATTTTATCACTCCTCACTCATACCTTTTGTAAGAAGTGTTTAAAAGGTGTTGTTGTACAAACCTATCCAGGTTAGCTTACAGTTCTATCCCAAAAAAGAAAAAAATAGTTTTTTTTATTATTGTTCTTCTTTTCCAAAAATGTTTTTAATCATCCATTCAGGGTCAAATGGGATCTGATCTTCATATCCTTGACCGGTACCAATAAATAGTAAAGGTTTGCCGATGGTGTAAGCAACAGATAAAGCAGATCCACCTTTTGCATCGGTATCAACCTTTGTTAGAATAACTCCATCTATTCCTACTACTTCATTAAAACGTTTAGCTTGATCAACGGCGTCATTTCCAGAGAGTGCATCACCTACAAAAACGATAAGATCAGGTTTTGCAACTCTTTTAATCTTTGCCATTTCATCCATAAGGTTGATATTTGTTTGAACTCGGCCGGCAGTATCTAATAAAACTACATCTTTATGTTTTGCTTTTGCATGATCAATTGCATCATAAGCAACTGCTGCAGGGTCTGCGCCTGGTCCATGTTTAATAATTTTTACACCTACTTTTTCAGCATGAATGCTCAGTTGTTCAATTGCTCCTGCTCGAAAGGTGTCACCCGCAGCCATAACACTAGAATAGCCAATTTTTTTGAGCATGGTTGCTATTTTTGCGATAGTTAAAGTTTTTCCACTACCATTAACCCCTATAAACATTATTACTATAGGTTTGTCATTTTTATCTAAAAATTCTTTGAAATCAAGCTCATTGGATTTTAAAACATGTGAAATTGCATTTTTTAAAACAGATTCAACAACTTCCCCAATTTTTCCTCGTTCAATTGAGGCATTTTTAAGCTCATTTTTTATATCTTTTTTAA
>MUGC01000213.1 GCA_002900535.1 Thermoplasmata archaeon M9B1D
ACGCGGGGAGGGAGATTCGAACTCCCGAGGTCGTAAGACCAATGGATTAGCAATCCATCGCCGTGCCGGGCTGGGCCATCCCCGCAATATTTTTCACAGTGAAATAATGCATCTTGTTAAAAAGGTTGTGTCAATAACTGGGAAAAATATTAAAATACCATAGTTTGTTATATCTGTTATAATGGGGGACTGGACTGAGAAATATAGACCAAAAACCTTAGATGAGGTTATTGGAAACGAAAAAGCATTAATCGAGCTTAGAAAATGGGCAGGATTATGGAATAAAGACATTCCAAAAAACCGTGCCGTAATTTTATCAGGCAAACCAGGCAATGGTAAAACTAGTGCAGCTCTTGCTCTTGCAAAAGATTACGGATGGACAGCAATCGAGCTTAACACCTCTGATGCAAGAAACGCTACTAAAATAAAATCTGTAGCAACTTACGGAGCTTTAAATGAAACATTCACCGATGATGGCAGATTTATTTCATCATTAGACGGCGGTAGAAAGCTTATAATCCTTGATGAAGCAGATAATTTATATGAGAGACCAGAAGGGGTTAGCAATTCAAACAAAGATCTTAGCGATCATGGTGGAAAAAAAGCAATAATTGAAACAATAAAAATCACAAATCAACCAATAATCTTGATAGTTAACGATTACTATAGCCTCATTAAAGGCAGCGGTGAAATTTTAAAGAAATTATGCAAACTCATTCGTTTTTATAATCCATATTCAAGTCAGATCTTTACTCTCTTAAAACATATTTGTTTAAACGAAGAAATTAACGTTGATCAAAAAGTTTTGAAAAGCATCGCTGATAGATGTAAAGGCGATGTCAGATCTGCTATTAATGATCTACAATCCATTTCAGCTGATAGAAACCTTATTGACTCAAAATCCCTTGGAGTTTTAGGATATAGAGATCGTGAAAAAGACATTTTCACAGCACTTCGTGAAATTTTTAAAACAAAAAACATACTAAACATTCGTGAAAGCATCACTCATCTAGACGCAGACCCAATGCTTGTAATCTTATGGTTAAATGAAAACCTTCCTAAAGAATACTTAGATACCAATGATTTAATAAAAGGATATGAAGCACTCTCAAAAGCAGACATTTTTTTAGGAAGAACCCGCAGAAAACAAAACTATTCCCTCTGGTCATATGCATGCGATTTAATGAATGGCGGTGTCGCTGTTGCCAAAACACATAACTATCCAAATGATAGTTATAATTTCCCATCATGGTTAAGAGCCAAAAAAGACACACGCAGCAAAACCGATATCAAAGATATTATCTCAAAAAAAATAAGTATCAGCACCCATAATTCCAACCGTAAAACCAAAAACTATATTTATTCAAATTTTACAAATATTTTCAGAAACAATACAGAATTTGCAATAAAAATGAAAAATAAATACAATTTTTCAGAATCTGAAATAGAATATATCCTTGGAAAAGGCTATACTCATAAACTAAAAGAAATCATAGCAGGATCAACCATTGAACATATCGAACCAATAAAAGAAGAAAAAACCAAAAAAGAAGAAAATAAAGAAAAAATCCAACAGAGTTTATTTAACTTTTAATCTCAAAACATTTAACCTTATTCTGCACTCAAATATAATAAAATACTAAGCCCAATTATTTCAAATATTGCTACCATCACTATAATCCCCCCAAGACCTCCAAATCCAAACCCGATGCTTTGTTGAATATCTATGTCCGTAATTGCTGGAGAGACAAATAAAGAACGAAGTGTATTAACAGTTAAAATTGATTTAGCGAATAAGGGAGTTAAAAAGAAAAGTAAGCCAACAATATATTTTGAATTTGTTTTTAAAAAGATTTTAATATAAATAAAAATTAGACCTAACAACAAATAGATACTAATACATATTATTATCACTCCTAAAGACGGTAAAATAATATCTGGCGTTGCTAAAGGACCATGAGGATAATGCATTTCCTCCATATAGTTCCAATACTCTATTCTATGATTTGCCTCATCAATAAAAACATATGATAATACCAAACCAGTAACAATACCAAATACAAATAGTAACAATATTATTTTTACTGCTTTTTTATTGTATATAACATTTTTTTCTTCGTCTATTGGAATTTGATTCATTTCCTACATCACCTATTTATATTTCATCTAGTTAATTTGTTTTTTTCCCAATTTCATACCAAATTTCATAGAATATATGCTTATTTTGTTCAAGCTCATCCGATGGAAAATACGTTTTTCCATAACCCCCACCAACTGATGTAATGATTTTATTTTCTTCAAGAACCTTTAGATGGTAACGAACTGTTTTGTATTCTACATTAAGAATATTAGAAAGTTCATTTGCGTTTTGAGGTTTTTTAAAAAGCTCATCTAATATCCTCCCACGATTAGCGCCACCTAACGAATTGGCGATAAGCCAGTATATAACATTTTTAAAGGAGCTCATTAAACAAACCTTTGATGCTAATTATGACAATACTTAAATACATTTTTTAAAAATTTGGGAATAATTTGGGAATAAATTGGAATTAAATTGTAAAAAATGAATATAAAACTCAATGTTATAATGATTAACTGAAAAAAAACTGAGGGACAAAAAAAATGAAAATAACAAGCAAAAAAATTGTTGGTGGACTTCTAGCCGGTATCATGATAGCAGCTGTTGGAGTCGTATTTGCCACTGCACAAGATGATGGAACATCCGACGACACTATCCCACAA
>MUGC01000214.1 GCA_002900535.1 Thermoplasmata archaeon M9B1D
CTGTACAACAACCTTGATGAAAAATGTTTAAACAGTTTAGTATTGTACGGGTTATTTTTAAACTTTTGCACAATTTATATTTTTGTTAAAATTAGGTTACATTCTATAAAAAATGTTTAAGGGGGAGGGATAGCCCCACTACAATAAAAAAAAGCCATGGTAGGTGATAGAATGTATTATGGATACAATAATGTAATGAGGCAATTCTTGTTCAGATAAAGAGTTTTATAAACTTTGTGGTTGACAACTTACTGATAAAAGTTGACAGGTAAAGATGACAGGTAGAGTTTTCGCATATGCGAAAAAATTCGCTAGCTGCTAGAAGAGTTTGTAAACAAAAAAGTATATAAAATGAAAAATAACTACAATGACTACACTTTGACTACAAGATGACTACATAAATAAAGAATAAATAAGATAATAATAAAGAAATAAAGTAATAATAATAATAATAATAATAATGTAGTCATTGTAGTCATAAATATATATCACATATGATGCGTGCGAGCATATATCCTCTTATCTCGAAAAATTTTGACTACATTTTTAAAATGCCATTTTTATACTTTATTTATAAAATCCAATTCATTCTATCAAATAAAATGTAGTCATTTATTTTGACTACAAAGGTCATGCTTGAATAAAATTACAAATAATTTATTAAAAAAGATATTTAATTCAATATTTTTATTATTTATATCAATTTATCTTCATCTAAAAAGGGAGCATTTTGTTTTGTCAAAATTATTTTGAGACACTGTCTAGGCTGGCCCTCGAATCGATGATTGCCTATTACAGGCTTAGGATTTAACCTGGAATTATTTTTATAATCTTTAATAGTTCGCCAATAAGATTGTTTGTTTTTATCAAGCCATGTTTTGAATCCATTTCGTGATAAATAAATAGTGTGCTCTTTATTTATCCAGTTACTTACTATATCTAAATTAAATTTACTGAGATAAGGTCTATGAAAATATTTACTTTTAATAGTTAATGTAACTGGATGCGGATTGCCTGCAGAATCTTTTTCAGTTGTTTGTTTAGTTGCATTCATCGATTCTTCTGCGTCCTTGATATAAACCCATTGATCTAATAATTCCGATAAAAATAAATCTTCAACATCATTGTCTTCATTTTTTTCCAATTCCGGTTTTTCAAATAAAAATTCAATATGCATTTGTTCATATAAATTTTTTATTTTAGTATAAGCAAATGTTATAAATCGTTGATTTGATTCTTCGGATTCCTTTATACTTTGCAAATATTCAAATATTAAATTCAAGGGTGTATTATTAAATAATTCATAAAAAATTTTAAATAAAAAACCAGGCTGAAATTGTAATTGAAACCATTGTTCAATATTTTGTTTTTGTTTATTACTTTCATCAAAATTCATTATAATGGTCCTAAAACTATTAGCCAATTCCAAACTAACTTGCTGATTACAAGTAAACATAGGATTACGTGTAAAAGAATATATTTTTGCAGATAAATTTCGTTGACCTCTTTTAGCTAAAACAGTTGATCCTGCTGCTCCCTTCAAATCCTCTGAATAATCTTCAAAAAATTTAGCTGATATATCATCAATTATAAGTGGTAAAAAACCTTCACTTAACGTATAACTAAGCATAAAAATACTTTTAACAGTATTACTAATTGCTTTTCCTTCATTTTCTGGTTGATCTAAGCCAGTTAAGGTAAATAATCCCATTAATGAAGTTTTACCGGCCCTCGATCTTCCACTTGCTATTAAAAAAGGAAATTCTTTCATATTTTTTCTGAAATAATAACTTAATAATGAAAGTAATGAATAACAAAAAGTTATAACAAAAGCTTTTTGATTTGTAACTATCTTATAGGCTTTATTTAGTTCTTCTAAAGTTTGTTTTAAGTCTATTTCTAAATAAGAAGGAGAAAAAAAGGTTTGAATTAAACCTGCATCATCAATATAAACAGGATCGTATAATATCTGAATTGTATTTTCTTCAAACGCCTTTTCACGTAATTTATCTAAAAACATAGAAATAAATTTACTTTCAAAACCAGTCATATGAGTTTCTTTCTTAATTTCTTCAAATATTTTATCCTTTTCATGTTTAAATTCTTGGTCATAAATTTTATAATGATAAATTATTTTATCATAATAAAGATAAATAGTTATAAATTCAATTTTTAAATAAAACATAAATTTGTTTTCAATTCGCTTATATGTTTCATTGTAGATTAAATGATAAAAGGAAGAAGCACTTTTTTTAAACAAGACACCATTATTTTGATCAAACATGAATTTTAATTCATCAACTTCTATCACTTCATTCATTGTAAAATTCCTCTTGCTTGTAATTCCTTTATTTCTTGTTCTTTCTTTAATCGTAACGTTTCCTTTCTTTTTTCTATTCCCAATTTTTGTTTTTCCGTTAATTCCTTTTTAGGTATAAATTTAATAAATTCATTTTGTAAATTGTATTCCTCTCTAATCGATCGGAAAACTTCCTTCCATTGTTGAGTTGACAATTTTAGTTGCTTATTTCTTCCTTCCGAACAATCTGCTATTCCTTCTTGTAATGCATACCATTGAAATTTTCCCCCTCCACAAAAATGTCTAAAACAAAACCATTGATCTCCAGTTACATCAAGATTTTTTCCTGTTTCACTACCATGAATAGGATGTGGACCCAAACCTTCAAATCCAATCATAGATGACAATGAAGGCAAAATATTTTCCAGTTCT
>MUGC01000215.1 GCA_002900535.1 Thermoplasmata archaeon M9B1D
ATCAGAAACACGTTTTTTCTGTAAACTCTTCCTTAAATCCTTCCTACCGGATCCTGTAAATCCTACCGATCTCATTTTATATTAACCATTCTTTTTTTATTTTTTGATATACACCTGTATCGATCGCATCTCTTATTTCTTTCATTAACTGAATCATAAAATATACATTATGAAAACTAATAAGATTAAAACCAAGAAGTTCTTCTGTCTTTAGAAGATGATGAATGTAAGCACGAGAATAATTATTACAAATTTTGCATTTACAATTAGGATCAAGAGGCTTTTTATCAGTTCTATATTTAATCGATGATAATTTAATTCGGTACTTGTTTTTCTTGGTTCCATTAGGAGGTCGTACATGAGCAAATCCGCTTCTAGCCATTCTAGTGGGGGAAACACAATCAAATAAATCTACCCCTCTTTCAACTGATTCAAAAATATCTTCAACAACACCTATACCCAGCAAATGTCGTGTTTTATTCTCAGGTAGATGTGGTATAACCCAGTCTAAAACATTATGCATATCTTTCTTTGATTTCCCAAGCGAACCACCTATAGCATAACTATCAAAATCTAAAGAAGCAATATATCTTGCACTTTTTTCTCTAAGATCCTCCCAATGACCGCCTTGAACAATACCGATAATTGCTTGATTAGTCTTGTGAACTTCTAAACATTTTTTTGCCCATTTATTTGTACGTTCTAAGCTTTCTGCAGTATATTTTTTACTAGAAAGTGGAGAGGTGCATTCATCTAAAACAAGAATCATATCAGCATCAAGTTTTTCTTGTATTCTTATAGATTTTTCAGGACTAAGAAACTGACGTGAATTATCATAAATTGATCTAAATCTGATTCCTTTGTCATTTAGATGAACTATTGATTTACCCCTAGGTTTACTCAATGAGTGACTCTCATCTGGAAAAAATATTTTACCAACAGCATGCTCTTTACCAAACCCCAGAGAAAAAGCCTGAAAACCACCGCTATCAGTAACAAGTGGTTTATCCCAGTTCATGAATTTATTTAAACCACCGAGCTCAAAAATAACATCAGCATTTGGTTGTAACATCAAATGATAAGTATTACTAATAAGAATCTGTGCACCAAGTTCATTTAAATCATCTGAAGACAATGCCTTAACAGTTGCTTTTGTTGCAACAGGCATTAACTCAGGGGTATTTACAACACCACGTTTTAGTTTTAACAACCCGGTTCTTGCTTTTCCATCTTCAGATTTAATATTAAATTCTAATAAACCCATTACTAAACAGAAAAATATAAGTTCAATAAATATTTTCTCCCTAAAAATGATTAACGAGTTTTTATTGATTGGATCAATAATTATTGGTTTTTTTTTGGTTATAATAGCATATAAGTTATTTGGAAAAATGGGTCTTTTTGTATGGGTAGCTATTGGTGTTATTATAGCTAATATCGAAGTAATGAAAACAGTAGAAGTTTTTGGGATGGTTACCGCCCTTGGAAATGTTGTATATTCATCAATATTTTTAGTAACTGATATTCTTAATGAAAACTACTCAAAAAAAGAGGCTCAGAAAGCCGTATGGGTAGGTTTTTTTGTTTTAATCTCTGTTACGATTTTGATGCAAATAACTATTAATTTCATTCCCGATGAATCTGATAAACTAAGTGTTCACTTAACTAATATATTCGAATTCTTTCCAAGAATTGCTATTGCTAGTTTAACAGCTTATCTGATTTCACAATCCTTTGATGTTTTACTTTTTGCTAAATTGAAAAAAATACATAAAAGGAAACTTTTATGGTTTAGAAATAATTCGTCAACAATTATAAGTCAACTTATTGACACTACCATCTTCACGTCAATTGCATTCGCAGGAGAACAAAATTTGGATATTATCTTACAAATTTTTATAACATCAATGATCTTGAAAATTGTAATATCATTTTGTGATACACCATTTATTTATTGGGCCAGAAAATTATGTGATAAAAATACAATCAACTTAGCATCTAAAAGAATTTAATATCTTATCTGATTTTTTTATATTTGTATACTTTTTATCGGCACTCCCACTCCGCTATCAGTATCTTTTGTTATTTACACTGATTTTAGTCTTACAAAAAAAAGAAAAAAATGATTCTAGTGAAAAAAAACTAAACTTTTTTTTGAGCAAAAAAAACTTTTACAATGTAAATAACTATATTTGTTGAGATGGTAAAACCTAGACTCTGCACGCAGCCACAAAATAAAAAAATAGTATTAAAAATCGATATTTTTATTTCTACAAAAAATTATAAGAAATTTATTTTTCTTGAAAGGTAACAATATATTTTAAATATTCTTGAGAAACAAAATTCAAAGATACTCCATTGATTTCTGCATAAGGATATATAAAATAATTTAAAGGACCTTCTTCTTGCATAGGATTTAAAACAACATCTCTACCAGTTGAAAGATCAATATATGTTTCAGTTTGTGCTCCAAAAAAATAATCTCGTGCTTCTATTACTTTTGAATCATTGATATTAAGATTTTCATTTAGCATTAATTTTGCTACATCAGATGGGTCGACTGGTACCCACCCATAGTTTGGTAGGTAAAATTCAGCACGACAATGATAAGCTCCTGTAATATCACCATTTTTTGAGATTCTGGTTCCTAATATTTCTCTAGCAGGAACACCAGCTGTTCTTGACAAAGCTACAAAAACTGAAGAGAAATCAACACATTTTCCACGAA
>MUGC01000216.1 GCA_002900535.1 Thermoplasmata archaeon M9B1D
TCAAGCATGAAATGTAGTTTGTAACCTAGTTCTTCCATTTTTTCACGATCTCTACGCATGAATTCTTGTTGTTCTTTTTCAGATAGCTCAAAATATGCTGGTTTAATTTTAACGAACATTATTCTGATAATACGCTCGTTCTCAGCCATTAAAATAACCTCTCTTTTTGCAATATTTTAATATTTCAAATTAAAATCATCTTATTTAACAATTGTTAAATTAAAAATTTGGCAGTTAATCCTTCAACAGTTAGCAATATATTAAAAAAGAAAAATTAGTTTTTGTTATATTATTTGGTTTAGTATTTTTTCAAAGAAAAGAAAAGTTTGATTTTATTTATCCTTCTCCATGCCAGTAACTTTCTTGGTCAACATCAACAAATAAACCCATGCCCTGTGTTACAACAAAGTCAAATGCTGGATAACCAGGTAGATAAAGCCAGTAATCCTGAACGACCTGGTCCCATTTAATAATGGATGAACAATTTGATATATTTTCTAAAATAGAGCTTGCTGTTGTATTTTGATTATGATACCATCCTATGAGATTCACACTCACCTTAAGAGAAACATTGACAGAAGTAATTGGTGAATCAACCATTATTAAAGTCCCGGTATTACTCATTTCAACGAAATAACCATGACCTGGTATTAGTGGGAAATCAAACGCTGGAAAACCAGGAACATAAATCCAAAACTCCTGATCAACATTATCCCACTTTACCACATACGAACAACCAGAAATATTACTTACAAGGTCACTTGCATACCAGCCATTGTCCACAGGAACTGTAACAAGATTCCAACCAGGCGTGAGTGATATATATATGTAATCTGAACCTATATAAAAATGAAAGATATTAGATGATTTCTGTTCGTTATCCGTATTAACCCAGATATAATAATCATAATCTCCTGTTAGTGAATAACTATTATTTAAGTAAAATATATCTGTTCCTAGGATATTATCCATGCTTTGGTTTATATAATTATCATCAGGTTTTGTAACATTTACAGTAACATTGTTAATATTGTTAGATGAAAGAACGCAACAAGAAATATTCACCCAGCCAGGGGTTTCTTGAATTATGGGCATAGCAGTTATATTTTGTATATCTAAAAATGTCTCTTCAGTAATTTTTATTAGCCAAACATCATGTACGCCTGCACCAAATGATAGAGTATGTCCACAGATGATATATCCTCCATCATTTGTTTGTTGAACCGCATATGCTACATCTGAAGAAGTCCCACCATATGTTGCATTATATTGTTCATTTCCTAAAGTGTCTGTTTTTATAACCCAGACATCATCACCACCTGAACCATATGAAAGAGTATATCCCACAGTAATATATCCTCCATCTGTTGTTTGCTTAACATCATTACCATAATCCCTACCAGTTCCTCCAAATGTCTTCATCCATGTTTGATTACCGGACTCATCTGTTTTTATAAGTATTAAATCATACAAACCTGCACCAAAAGATCCGGTATAGCCCGTGATTATATAGCCACCGTCAGAGGTTTGTTGAACTGCATAGCCTCGATCCGCATCAGTTCCACCAAATACCTTGTGCCACTGAGTATAACCCAATTCGTCTATTTTAACAAGCCAAATAGATCCTAGATATCCTGTACCATATGAAAAGGTCCATCCTGTAAGTATGTATCCTCCATCTGTTGTTTGCTGAACTGAAAAGGCACCATCTGATTGAAGTCCTCCTATTGATCTAGTCCATTGTGCGTCACCTGATGTATTTGTTTTTATAACCCACATATCCCTACCACCTGTGGCAAAAGATGAGGTAGCTCCAGCTATGATGTATCCTCCATCTGTTGTTTGCTGAACCGAGTAGCCTTCCTCATCATTAGTTCCACCGAATATTTTCATCCATTCTTGATTACCAGATGCATCTGTTTTTATGAGTATTACATCCTTCATACCGGCGCCAAAAGATTTCGTATATCCTGCGATGATATATCCACCATCATTTGTTTGTTGAACAGATTCGCCTTCTTCATCATCATTTCCACCGAATGTTTTATTCCATATTTCATTACCTGAACTATCTGTTTTAACTAGCCATATATTGCGACCGCTTATGTTACCATATGAGCGAGTATAACCAGCAACAATGTATCCATTATCATTTGTTTGTTGAACTGAGTAACCAACATCAATATTACTTCCGCCATAAGTTTTCTTCCATTGCTCATAAAAAGATTCATTTGAAAAATTTAACATTGTTTTTTCATATTGTTTATTATTAGTTTGCTCAATTTTTGATGATTGGGCAATATTGAAAATACTTGTAATCATCAGTATAATTATTAAAACATTTAGCAACTTTTTTTTACTTAAAAGTATTTTTTTTTGTTTTATTTTTTTAATAATTATATTCCCCCATTACAAAAACATATCAATCAATTAAATTTAAATTTTTTCTATAAAATATATATTATACAAATTTAAAAAAAAATCCGGATTGAAAACAATGAAATGTTGAAACTCATGTTATTTAAAAAAAGAGTTTTATTTTTTATTGGATAGGAGGATATCCGCCTATTTTTAAACTTGGATCACCAAGTAAGACCCATTGTTGAACGGTTTTTGCATCAATTGAAAAATCCCAAGCAGCAGGTGTATTCCAATCAATTGGGTATTTATCTAAATAACGTGTTATTGATTCTTTCCAAATCTCGCCAAGAATGTCTATATTATTA
>MUGC01000022.1 GCA_002900535.1 Thermoplasmata archaeon M9B1D
TGAAGTGTTTTTTTTCTTAAATGAAACTGAAAAAACACTTAAAGAGATATTTAGAGTATTGAAACCTGGTGGAAGATTGGTTATAGAGATGGGTTTTAATAAGGATGATGGAGTGGATCATAAGAGGTATATTAAAAAAATGGGATTAAAATTATATAGTGGAGAAGAAATGGAAAATTTGTTAAAAAAGACTGGGTTCAATGATATTGTAATAGATTATTATAAAGCATTTTGGGTTCCAATAAAAGGATATGTTGTGCCAAAAGGGATGGTTGTAAAAGGAATAAAAAAATAAGATTTTTAACTTATGTAATATAAGTCATTCTGGCGCAAGCTTAAATATAGATATCATACCTGGTAGGTTTTTATATCAATATAAGATGGTATTATATATTAGATTAAATATCAATGCGATCTCATTTCGTCAATGTCATAGTTTTTTTCAGCTGATGAAATCATAATTTATATTATTATTACATTAATACTCTAATATTTCTTGAAAGTACTGGAAGATATTCATCCATATTTATACTTTTTAATTTTTTATTTAAATTTAGAGGTAAAATATTTTTTTCTAAACCTTGAATAATAATCTCTGATTCTTTTTCAGAAAATGATAATATTTTTTCCTTATTTTTTTTATATTTTTTATTAATTGGACAAACATTTTGACATACCATACATCCAACTAAAGAATTATGAGATTTAACATCTACCCAATCTGGAAAATCATTCAAGTTTTCATTATAATATGTTAAGCAATGATCCGCTTTTATAACAAATTCGTTTTCTCTTATACAATTATTTGGACATGCATTTAGACAGAGAGAACACTTTCTACATTCTTCCATTATACTCTCTTCATCCCAATTGTCTATATTTAGCGGAAAATCAATGTAATATGATTCTAATCGATTAAAACTACCCATCCCCTCTACATAACTTATATTATTTCTACCATATTTTGATAAACCACTTCTTACAGCAATAAGTTTTTTTGGCGTATGTGCATAATTTATTTTTTTGCTATCCTTAAAGATATTTAATAAAATTTTGTATATTCTATCTTGATTTGCTTTGTATATATATGTTGGAGGGATAATAAAATCAAATTTTTTTCCTTCTATTTTAAAGTTAACAATAGAGGTTTTTTGTGGAATAGCAACAATAATGATATATCTTTCATTTAAAACATTTTTAGGAATATTAAATTGGTAATATTTTGAAACATAACGATATATTGTTTTAGTAATTTTTTTCTCAATATACAATTGTTTAATTTCTTGCTCAATTTCAGGGATATGTTTAGCCGAAATAATTTTAAATTTAAAATTAAGTTTGAATAAATAATCATTAAGATTTTTTAATTCATCTTTCAAATAATCAGATAATAAATAATTTTGAATAATATAATACTTATTAAAAGAATTTTTAGATTTAAAGCTGTCTGCCTGAGTTAAACTAATAGTAAAACTTTATTTTTGAAGTCTCCTGAGAGACAAAAAGAATTGAGGGAGGAATTATTTATCATTCGACATTATATAAAAGAAAATTGTTAAGGTTTTTTGGATAAAAATAATCAATGAAAACTGATTAGAGATGTCGATGACATTGACAATGTGATCTCATTTCATCAATGTCGCAGAATGTATCAAAAAATGTGTCTAGACTCATTTCTAGTTCTTGTTTTCCTTTTTGTGTTAATGAGTATTTTTTATCATCATCTACTTTGAGTAAGTTTTTTTCTGTTAAGTATTTTAGAACTGGGTATATTGTCCCCGGGCTTGGTCTGTGACCTCTTCTTTTTTCTAGTTCTTGTGTTATTTCTGCTCCTGTCATCTTTTTTTTGTTTATTAGCCATAGTGTGAGAAATGATAGGAATCCTTTCATTCTGCAATGTCTATTGTTGTGTGTACACATTGTTATTTTGTATCGGTTTATCGATATTAATATTTTAGGAAACATAATGTTTATCGGTTTTCCGATAGTTTTAAATATTAATATCGCATATACGATATCGGAAAACCAATATATATAGGTGATAAAAAATGTGTAATGGAACACATGAAAGACATATGATGTATAGAATGCATTGTGGAAGACAATTTTACACAAAAGAAGAAAAAATAGAACGCCTAGAAGAATACAAAAAATGGCTTGAACAAGAAACCAAAGGTGTTGAAGAAACAATAAAGGAATTAAAAAAAGCCAGCTAAGAAACCTGGCCAATATTTTTTTAATTATTAGCTTTTTTCACAATACTGCAAATATGAGAGAAAACAATCTCACCTAGCAGGTTTTAATCAAGTACAGTGATTAGAGGTTAAAAATTGTATTACGTTTTATGATCCTGGTTTATAGAATAAAGAGATAATATCTTGCAGATAATGTTTCTTAACTCACTTATTCATCTCATAACGTAAATACAGGCTACCTCCGATAAGCAATGGAATTCCAATTACAATTGCAATCCAGACAACTGCCCAAATATATGTATATACTAAATAATCAAACTTCCAAGTAGAAAATGC
Organism: Thermoplasmata archaeon M9B1D; assembly: GCA_002900535.1. GTDB lineage: Archaea > Thermoplasmatota > E2 > DHVEG-1 > DHVEG-1 > M9B1D. The sequence continues at coordinate 2,532 of MUGC01000022.1, forward strand.
AACTCCCCATTTCCCATCAAGATAAACAAGAATGCAAAACACAATAAAAATTAAAAATGATAATCCACCACCTGCATCTGATCTCTTTGTACGTTTACCAAAAAGATGCACACGCCTGTATTCTGTTCTTTCCATGTCAGGTAATTTTTTCCACCATTGCGTATAAATCACTGCAAACACAATAAGGATTGGAATTCCAACAAGGACAACTTCCCAGAAAATCAAATGCAACATAAATGTTATAAAATGACCCATTGACCATGAACCTAACAACACTGGCACAAGACCAGATGATTGAGCTTGCCCAACATGCCATAAAAACACATAAATTGCACCAATAACTGCAAATACTCCTATTACAATAATTAAAGCAAGCATTTGCCAATGACTTCTTAAAAATTTTTTCCAAACTTTATCACCATTATAATCCATAGTCATCCTCCTCAATGAAATTCAGAATAATGTTACTGTTTATTAAGTTTATAGAAAATACTAGGTATTAATTCAAAAATCTAGATTATTTTTCCATTTCAATCTTTTTTCAATATTTCCAAGTTTATAATAAAAATATTTTATTGATGAATTGAAATCTTTGACATATAATCTTTAAAATCTCAAGATAACTTAATGCGATAAAAGGCTTATTTTTTGTCAAACTAAATACTAAGGAATCTGACCAATCGCTTTCTGCACCATGTATATCTTTTGCTTTGACTTTAACCGAGTAAGTACCCTTTGTTTTCCAAATATGGGATGCACTAACAACTTTCCCTGATTCATGAGGTCCAATCCAGCCACTATTTGTTCCATCATCCCAATCAAATTCATAGTAAATATCATCAGCATCTGAGTCAATAGTTGATGATGAAAAACTATAATTCTCTAGAATTTTACCGGATGATGGACCAGAGGGTCTCTGCGGCGTATTTGGTGGATTACTGATTTCAACTGTAAATATTCCTAAGTCAGGATTTCCCCATAATGATCCATGTACAAATGTTTCATAATATAATCTATCCCAAAGACCCTTGCTATACATCTCATGTATTGCATATTGGTGAGCCTGACCTTGTGTATATTCTCCAGAGGTTATTGCTGTAGTAAAAAAATATTTCATGGATTGGTCACTTCCATCATTTGGTTCATCCCATTGAGAGCGATAAAAAGCAGCTTTATTTGCACCAAGAAAACCAACTGCACCTTGCTTCATCATAGCTTGACCAATATTTAGGTAATCAGTATCAGAATTACTGCAGGATGCTGAACTTATAATTGCTGGATATTCATCATTAAGATATTGGCAATCATCAACTGAAATAAAAGCTCTATTATTTGCATAACTACCAGTTGGCGAACCATGTGCATGCCAACTTACAAAAGCAAATTTGCTATCAGCCCATACTGATACAACATTATTGTGATTCAACACATAATCTTTTGGATATATAGATTCACTTTCATACATTTTAGTCATTAACCATGAACTCATCCAAGGATGAATATTTTCATTAGTTTTATACTCCATAAATACTGCTCCATCTGTATTTTGATCAACAATTGCACCAAGAAGTAAGATATTTTTCTTATATGAAGTCTCATTATTTTGTTCATATGATACTGATTTTTCACAAATATGTTCAACTATTTCTGGATCACTCCAAGGTATTCTACCAACATTTACTTCTCCATAAAAATCAATTTGATCAGAGTTTTCACCATAACGATGATCACCATCAATATCCCAAGATTCATTATCTGGAAGAGATAACTCAGCATAGTAATAATCTGTCTCAGCTTTATTGGAACTAGAATCTATCTGTTGATCTGTTAAACGCATGGGTATATCCTCCCAGTGACCAATAATTAAAACATCTTCTATTCCCCATGCATAAACAGGGTATTTATCTCTTAAAAAATTCCTAATTTTCTCAGCTAGATCATAGCCTTGATAGTTATCATCTATCCATGATATAGTTACAACATTTACTGATCTACCCTTTGCTATTTCCCATTCAACAAGAGAGTTAATAGATGATTGAAGAGAATCAAGAGTGATTATTACAAAATCAAAAACATCATCATTAATACTTGTTGATTCTTGATACCATTCACTGGTTTGATCATAATTAATAATATAATCCTGTGCAATCTGATCTAAAAACCCTTTTTCTCGTATGTTAGAAACTAGTCTAGTATCTGATTCTTCATAATTAATTTTGATTTTGAATGATGGATAGTAAGATAGAGTCTTTGATAAAGGTCGGTATATGAAAGGTGAGATTCTGAAATCAACAAGATTATATTGTCTATAAAATGCAGTATTGATAAATTCAACAGGTTCAACAGGAAAAAGATTATCACAAGTATATATCCTTTGATAGTTTTCATTATATATATTTTTATATTCTTTTTTTATGTCAACGTTTATTGAATCTGCTAAATCAGCTATAGGTAGAGGAGGGATAGTATACTCCCCAGGTATCATAATACTATCCCTAAATTCATAGGAAAAACCTGAATATGTTGCCCCAGGTGGTAACGCAATTGATATAATTTTCGAGGGGAGAATAGGTCCACCTAGAATAGATAAACGACCAAAGTTTTCTACAAATATCTGATTTATAGAATTTTTTTCAACAATCTTAAAAGAAGGAGTTTCAATAGTTAATAGAATATTGTTTTCTTTTGTATCTTCAACATATAAAGAAGAAACATTTAGATCAATATTACATCCTATTAAAATAAAACAAATAAAAATCAACACATATTTTTTCATAAATTTTCTCCCTCTCAATTGTAATTAAAAAAATATTTATTATAAATAATAAATTATCTATCTAAAAAATTGGACAATCGACACAATCTTTTTATACACATTGTTATTTTGTTCAAAATATGATAAAAATTGATATAAAAGATAAAAAAATTTTATATCATTTACATAAAAATGCTAGACAATCCTTAACACAAATAGGAAAAAAAGTATCACTACCGAAAAACGTAGTTTCATATAGACTAAAAAGACTAATTAAAGAAGGAGTAATCAAGAATTTTTCAACAGTAATAGATATGAATAAATTAGGTTACATAATAATAAGAATTCATTACTTATTTCAAAATGTTTCATCAGAAATTGAAAAAGAAATTGTAAATAATTTCAAAGATAATACTAACACAGTACTAATAGCAACCACCCAAGGATTATTTAATTTAAAAGTCATAATAATCGTAAAAGATATCAACAAGTTTTATCAGTTCTGGCAAGAAACCCAAAAAAAATATGGATCATATATACAAAAAAAATCAACAGCGATTTTTATAAATGAATACTACTATGGACCGTATTATCTTTTAGATTTCGATAAAAAAGAACAACGAAATATTATAAGTAAAACCGGTAGTGGTACTACATATAAAATCGATGAACTTGACTATAAAATATTGCAACTACTCTCAGCAAATGCACGGGAATCATTAGCTAAAATTGCAAATAAATTAACAGTTAGTACAACAACAATCAAAACACGATTTGAAAAATTAAAAAAAGCAGGAGTAATACGTGGATTCCGAGTAATTATTGACCCCTCTTCTTATGGATATAATACATACAAAGCATACCTTTATTTAACTGATTACAGTAAAAGAAATAAAATTGTTGAATATTTAAAAAACAATCCAAACTTAGTTTTTATAGATACATATGCAGGAGAAGCAGATTTAGATTTAGAATTTCATTTTTATAATATATCAAGTTTCTTTAAATCAATGGAAGATTTAAGCTCTATATTTCCAAAAACAATCAAAAACTTTGAGTATATATATATTTTAAAATACCATAAATTTTTATATATGCCAGAAAAGTGGCGATAATATTTTTTAAGTTTTAAATAAAGCTATTTAAAAAAAGGAAGAAACATATTATAGTATAATTATCTAATCCTTAGCCCATTTGATTGATTTACCTTGAGATCATACATACTTAGCAGATTTCATATATAGTGATTAGAGGTTAAAAGCCCGACATAGTTATTTTTATTTATTATTTCAAAACCAATAGAAGATTTTATTTTAACAAATTTGTTCAATTTATTTTAATTTATTTTTAATTAATTTTTAAATTATTTTTTATTTATTTTTAAGTTATTGTTATATTTGTGATTAAATTTTGTAGTTGCATAAATTTATTTGAAGGGAAAAAAAATGAAAAAAAAAGTTATGGTTAAAACAAAATCTAAAAACAAGAAGACAAAAACTCCAACAATCTGGAATCCATTTGACGTTATGGAAGATGTATCAAGGACATTTATGAATGATCCTTAGAATTCACCTTGGTGGGGTCATTGGATGTGGAGATGGCCAAGGGCTAGTCTTATATCAGATGATGATACTAAATTAGTACCAGTGGATCTAGTTGAAACTGAAAAGGAATATAAAGTGGTTGCAGAGATGCCCGGTGTAGATAAAAAAGATCTTGAGGTTTCTGTCACTGAAAATAATATTAGTATATGTGGAGAAACAGAAAATGAGATAAAGAAAGAACAAGAAGGCTATCTCCATCGTGAAAGAAGTTACTCTACACCTTGCAGAAATTTGAGGTTTCCTGAGGCAGTGAATCCAGATAAAGCAGAAGCAACGCTTAAAGATGGTGTATTAGAAGTTAAAATACCTAAAAGAAAACCAACAATTGCAGGGAAAGTAGTACCGATAAAATAGGTTTCAATGATTATATACTGCTCCAAAATCTTTATTAACACCTGTTAATTTATTATTTTTATATGGGAAAAAATGCAATAACAAAAGAAATTAAGGATCAACTAATAAACACTTTTGAAGAAGTAAAAGATATAGTAAGAAAATCAGAAAAACGTTCAAGAGCAGGACTAATGCTTGGTCTACAAGAACTAGGCTCAACCCTAAATGGTTTTATTGGAGCATATTTTCCTATTTCTTCAAATATAATTATAATAAACAAAACACCACTAAGGAGAATAATAGAAACTAATCCAAATCTTATAAAACCATATGGATTCCACTTGTTATTACATGAATATATACATTCACTAGGATTTCTTGATGAACAAATAACAAGACAAAAAACATATGAAATCAGCAGACAGTACTTTGGGGACAAGCATATAATTACTCAATTAAGCACAAACATAAATAAATTCTTCCCAAACTTAGTATACCCAATAAATGGATGGATACCAACAAAAAACATTCCATTAATAGAAATAATACAGGGATTTGATAAAACAAACACTGAAAATTACATTTCCTAATCAGCTTGAAATCCTTAAATAATTTAATAGATAAAAACAATCATAACTAGCAGGTTTTATACGAATCTTGCGGGTTGTAAACGATCCATCAGGAGGAATTCCATGTAAACTTTTTCGATTTTATTTTTTTAGCGCCTAAAATAATATACAGAAGAACTTTGTTATCACTCTTCAATGGACGCTCTTATTAAAGCTCGTGATTTATCTAAAACAATCGAAGGTAAACTCCTTTTTGAAAATGTATCATTTGATGTTTACAAAGAAAAATGTATTGGCTTACTTGGCCCAAATGGTTGCGGAAAAACAACACTATTCAAAATTCTTTTAGGATGGATGAAACCAAGCACTGGTGAAATTTTACGAAAAGAAGATCTGCAAATGAGATATTTATCTCAAGTATCTAAAAACTTGCATGATGAAACAGTATACGATTTCTTTATCAGTACTACACAATCAGATATAGTTCAGCAAAAAATCAGAGAATATGAATCACAACTAGAAGACTCAAATATTTATAATTCAACACGCTATGTAGATATCCTGGAAAATATTAGCAGACTTAAAGCCTCTGCAAATAAGACCACAATTACCTCACGTTGGGATGCAGCATGTCGTATATTAAAAAAAATTGGACTGTCAGATCTTTCACCTACTACAAAACATAGTGATCTTTCTGGTGGTGAATGGCAGAAGATTGCTTTAGCAAGTGTACTTGCGCAACCCAGGGAGTGTGATATTTTACTTCTTGATGAACCTACAAATCATCTTGATATAGAAACAATCGAATGGTTAGAGCAACAAATACTTGATTTTCCACAAACAGTAATGATTGTTTCACATGATAGATATCTTTTAGATGATCTTGTTGACAGCGTATTTGAAATCGAAGCTCATCATCTTGAAAAATATTATGCAACATATGAAGAATATGAGGAACAAAAACGTCTCAGAACACATATTAATATACAAGCATATAAAAAATCAAAAGCAAAACTGGAAAAACAAAAAAAGGTGATTGAAACACTTTCACGTCGCAATAGATATGACCTACAGATAAAAAGTAAAATGAAACGAATGGCAAAAATACAACATGTTGAAAACCCTGTTTTAAAACCCTACCTGCTCAAGTTTCATTTTAAATCTGTTTTCAAAGCAGGTAAAAACGTTGCAGAGGGACATTCTCTTGAAAAAAGATTTGGAAGTAAAACCATTCTTAAAAATACAAGTTTTGAGATTATCGCAGGGCAAAAAATAGGCCTCGTTGGCTCAAATGGTTGCGGTAAAACCACATTTTTAAAAATGCTTATAGGTAAAGAACATCCTGATGATGGAACGCTTCATATCAGCTCTGGAGTTAGATCAGGATATTTTGATCAAGGCCATATCTCACTTATTCCAGAAAACAATCTAATAAATGAGCTACGCAGGGATCATAGCGACATATCAGAAAATGATGCTAAAGCATTGCTAGGACAGGTCAATTTCAAAGGAAACATAGTATTTAATCAAGTACAACAACTCTCAGGTGGAGAACGCGCACGATTAGCTATTCTTAGACTCATCCTACAACCTTATAATTTTTTACTACTAGACGAACCCACAAATCATATGGACATGACTTCAAAAAAATCAATTGAAACTGCTTTAAATTCTTACACAGGCACAGTGATTGTGGTCTCCCACGATAGAAGTTTTCTTGATAACTTTGTAGACACAATTTTTTACATGCATGATGGATATATTAAGATATATAACGGCAATTACACAAGTTTCCGACTACAACGACAAAACGAGCTAGTAGATCTTTCAAGTGCACATGTTGCATATCTATCTAGAACTGGTACAAGAAAATATATTGTTCACAAAGCATTTACAATTTGGAAGACACGAACGAAACATAAAGTTGGAGAAGAGATTTATATCGGGGATCATAACGAAAAACTCTATGATCTGGCAATCAAGAATCGATGGTTACAACCAGCGAATAGTTTAGATAAGAATAAATGATTTTTATGATTGTTTAATCAAAAACCTGCTAGATATAGAGATTAAACCTAGTAGGTTTTTTACATAACTGGTGAAATTTTTAATAATTAGGTCTAATTTCATACATACTATTATATGGAGTAATTCCTGTCCTATTTTTTTATAAATTTAGGACAGAATTTAACAGGTTCTTTTCGACATCCTTTGCATAGATATGATTAGAAATTTTATTATTTCTCTCCCTAGGAGAAAACTTTATTAAGTTGTGATTAGCTAAGTTTATAGATGACGCTTAGCATAAAGCAAATTAATAGCATAACTGAACTTCATCAACAAGGACTTAGCATTAGGCAAATAGCAAAAAAAACTAAGAAAGATAAGAACACAGTTAACAAATACATTAATAAGTTTAAATATAATAAATTGCCACAATTGAGTCTTTTTTTAGATGAAAAATTAAAACAGAAAAATCATGTTTCCAAGCCCTATCAACCAAATAGATAGCCTTTTTATCCACAAGTTCATATTTATTATCATTCCTCAGAAGATATCTCGGTTTATGAACAACAACGCCAGTATAATGACCAAGAAAATAAATGAAGAGAGCAAGAAAAAGAACATTTAGAGCAAGCAAGAAAATTAGATCAAAGAAAAAGGGAGGTATTACACCAATGTAAGATGGAATACTACTCGATGAAACAAAAACGGGATATGATAATAAAAAGCTTAGATGCACGTGTAAAAATACTTCAGGACAGTAATGAATCTGATAAGAAAATGTCAGTAATGGCTCAAGAAGTAAAAGAAGAAGATAATAAAAAAGTACAAGACAATCAACAATTGAGAGAAATGCAACCAAGGCTTGTTAAGGTTGAGTTAAAAGAGGCTCAGGTCCATCAAGAAGCTCAGGACGATGAGACTCAAACATTGAAACAAGCCGAAAAAACTGAAAGCACAGATTCAAATTTTTCAGAAATTTTGGTAATTGCAGCTAGTGCGATTTTAGGTTTATGCGAGGGTATTGACTCTTATCGGCCTCCCTATAGTAAGAGTGATCGTTTTAATAAATATTTAAAGGATACTCGTAAATGAATAAGAGTCGATCTCTTCATAAAGAATTAGATTTGATGTTTCAAATACTATCTGATGATGAATATGAGCGGAAACTTAATCATAGATATATGAGGCTGCAAAGTTAGAGATCGGAAAATGCAGAATTCAAAAGGTTTTCTCCTGTTGAGTATATAAAGGAATGCAGGGGACGAGATTTGAACTCGCGGACCTCTACAGGACAAGGCCCTCAACCTTGCGCCGTTGACCATGCTTGGCTACCCCTGCAAATAAAACAAATCAGGAGATTCTCAAAATATTAAAAACCCTATTTATCTTTTCTGGTAATTTATCTTTTCTGGTAAGCATTCTCTAAATTTTATTTAAATCAATTCCACATAAATCACTTAATTCCTTATGAAGTATAACTAATCGTTTTGCATATTCATCATTCCCATCATTAAGCGCTCTTTCAACCTCATATTCAATAGGTTTTATTCCATTATTATCAACAAGATTATCCGCATGACAAACAATTTTTTCTTCAAGTGTCTCAGGGATGTAATTTTTTTCAGGGAGACCAAGTTTTTTTGCTTCTTTTGCAGAAAGACCAGCACCAACATGTCTTTCAATAATATTTATTATTTCATTGGGAAGACCAAGTTTTTTTGCAATTTTTGCTCCTCGAACAGCATGTTTTATACCATGTGTTTTAGAACGACCTATATCATGCAATAGAGCACCTGCTTCAACAAGTTTAATATTTGCATTTGTTTTTTTTGCTATTCGTAAAGCTACATCCCTTACCGCTGTGCAATGAGAAATAACCTCTTTTTTGCATCCTGCTTGTTTTAAAAGTTTAAGACATTCATCTGGGCTGGGGATTGTTTTCATTTTGTCAACCTAATATTTTTTTGATAACACTTTTTTGCCCTTATTGCTAGGAAGGATTTCAAGATTTCCATTAAATTTTTTATTAACCCATTTTCCATCTGTATATCTGTCAAGAAAAACTGCAAGGGCTGCAACCTCTGAGTGAGGCTGATTCCCAACAGATATATTATAATCAGATATTTCATAAATCCATGGTGGTACTTTTTCAGCCCCAACAATTATTAATAAATCTTTATTTTTATCTATTTTATTTACTATTTTATTCAGTTTTTCTCCATACATTGTAAGATGAACAATTGTGCCATTCCAACTATGTAAGATTTTTTTCTTATCAGCACCTGTTATAATTTTAAAATTTCCTCCAAAGCGTTTAACTGTGGATGTTATTGTTTCCTCTATTTTTTTATCAGGTGTATCAATAAAGATTTTATCTGCTCCAAAGGCTCGTGCAACAAGTGCTACATGTGTTGTAATTCTTTTATCTCTGCTTATTCTATGGCCAATACGTAAAATATTAATCATATTTAACGTGATAAAAAAAAATTTGGGTTATTTCTTTTTCCTTTTTTCTATTATGCTGTCTACTTTTTTATCAAGTTCTGTTACTGGTTTTTTTGCTTTTTTTATGTGAAGGTTATCAATGTTTCCTTCTATTGAATCCACATCTCTCCAGATTCTTTGCTCCGAAGGTGCTGTTGTTTTTATTGTGCTAGTTTTTGATGTCGTTTTACCTGTTTCCAATGTTTCACGATACTCAGCAATTGGTTCATCCACTACTTCTTTTTCTTCATCTGATGATTCCATTGATATTTCTGTGTTTTCTTCCTCATTCTGATCTGAATCTTCTTTTTTCGCTCTACCGAATAATTTCCATCTTGCCATATTATTAAATCCCCCAAAATAATTAATAAGTTTATAGATAAGACATTGATAAATGTTTTCTTAATAAAAAATTAAAAATAATTCAAAATTATTGATAATAAAAGGATAGCTGATAATATAATTATATAGGATTTCTGCAAAATTAACGCCCCTTAATATTTTTAATAATGTATAATACTATAGATAATCTTTGGTTGTTTTATGACGTTTGAAAAAAAATATTTTATATATATTTTAATAGTCGATTATTTTAAGTACAGCTTTATTGATATAATTATATTTACTGTGGGGGAACATAATGAATAAAATATTATCATTCGTAATTGTTTTATGTTTTGTCCTAGGAGGACTAGAAGCTGCAGCAATT
>MUGC01000217.1 GCA_002900535.1 Thermoplasmata archaeon M9B1D
GCAACAAAAACATTGACAGGTAGAAAAGCTGATGATAATGTCACTGTTTTTGAAGAATATAAATATGGTGCATTAAAAAAAGGAGTCTTCAATGTTTTAATTGAAATAAAAAAGATACAAAGATTACCTGTTGTAAACTTTGCAGCAGGAGGTATTGCAACACCTGCTGATGCAGCAATAATGATGCAACTTGGAAGCGACGGTGTATTTGTTGGATCTGGAATATTTAAATCAGATAATCCAAAAAAACGTGCCAAAGCAATAGTGGAAGCAGTAGCAAACTATGATAAACCAGAAATTATTGTAGAAGTAAGTAAAAACTTAGGAGAAGCAATGCCTGGTCTTGAAATCGGTTCTATCCCCAAAGAACAACTACTCCAGGAGAGAGGATGGTAAAAAAAAAAATCGGTGTTATAGGAATACAAGGCGCAATAACGGAACATATCCATTCTATGCAAAATGCTCTCATGGAGTCTAGTGTTAAAGGGGAAGTCTTAATAGTTAAAGATAGAAAACAAATTAAATTTTTAGATGCCTTGATAATTCCTGGTGGAGAAAGCACAACTATTTCCAAGCTCATAAATAAATTTGGTTTTGAAAAAGAAATTTTAAAAAGAATTGAAAATAAAGACCTTGCACTTATGGGGACATGTGCAGGCTGTACAATTCTAGCAAGTGAACTGCTAGATAATTTCCATGATGTAAAACTATTAAATGCAATGAATATAGCTGTTAAAAGAAACGCTTTCGGAAGACAAAAAGAATCCTTTGAACAAAAAATTAAAATAAAAAATTTTAAACATGCTTACAATGCTGTTTTTATCAGAGCACCTGCGATTGAAAAGATATGGAATAACTGCGAAATTTTAGCAAAAATAGATGATAAGATAGTAATGGCAAGACAGGATAACCTTCTAGCCATGTCCTTTCATCCAGAGCTTACAGATGATTTAAGAATTCATAAATATTTTTTAGATATAATTTAAACTCTAAATATGATATATAATTTGAATATTTTTTTATATTATAAAAGAAGTAGTAATATATTAAGTAAAAAGTATAGAAAAAACAATAATATTTATATATCAATTAGATATTCAATGACTAGAAACCCTTACTATATATAAGGAGAGATGGGATATGAAAATAAATAATCCAGAAAATTTAGTAGGAAAAGCTGTTGTAGACACAAATGGAACCATTGTTGGAACAATTGATAAAACATATAATAGCTGGAGCTATGATTGGCCAGGTTATTTCTTTGGTGTAAAATTAAACACAAACACAAGAAATCAATATTTTAGAGGTACCACAAAGCTACTCCCAATCTATAGTGCCTACATAAGAGAAGTTGGAGAGAACGTAAGTCTACACATGACAATAGATACATTATGCACCTTTTGGAACAAAGCAGTACCATGTGGACAAACAACATGCCCAACAGATGAATTCATAGAGACTCCTGTATTTGATAAGACCAATTCCCGTATAGGAACAATTTTTTCATGGGTAGAACAAGAAGGAACATACAAAAATTATGGATTACTACTTGACCCATACCTATGCTACCAATGGAAATTACCATACAATACAATAATGCCACTAGATCCAAATTATCTAGCAGATTACAAAAACCATACAATATGTGTAGATAAAACCCTAGACCAACTACGAGAATATTGGAAACACAATCAACAATTCTAAAATAGTAAAAATTCAATCCGAGATAATTCAAAAACAATTAGTTATTTCTCTTTTTTTTTCTTTTTTTTTATTTATAATTATATGTAGCATTTAGAGATTGTTTAATTTAAAAAATTACAGGAATTTAAAAGATTATAATTAAAGCGTTAATTCTTACAAATTTATTTTAATATTTCCAGTGTTTAGAGTCTTTTAAGCCGCAATTATAATCATATCATCTTTTTTATATATTAAGAAAAATATTTATATTATGAATTATACAAAGTATATCATTATAAAATCAAAATAACACAAGAAATAGTGATATTATGAATATTATAACATTGGATATTTTATCGAAGGCGATTGCAAACAGAGTTGGAATTGACATGGGTGAAGCAAGAAGAGATGCAGGGTTTGTAATGGATGTATTTGGTTTTCAAGATAGAGTGATAGATAATGTGCTTGACCCAGAAGACCGACAATTATTCTACATACTGGAGGAGGAAGGTATGCTAACAACAGAAAGGGAGGAAACAACTCTTTATGATGGGAGAGAGTGGATAACTTATTATTGGAGGCTTAAGAAAAAAAATATTTTAAAATATGCAAAAGATAAAAATTATAGTAACAGAGTTCTTGCTTCTAATGAAGCTGTTTGTGATATTTCTCATGGAGGTATTTATAGTTCACTTAGGGAGAACATTTGGGCTACTAGGAAAAGATATAACCTTTGATAATAGATAACATTAGACCGATTTTTACTCCATTTTTATTCAGTTTATCATTATATTGATTTAGCTAAAAAATACACTTATTTTCCCAATTGAATCTGAAAAAAGCAAAATATTTATATAATATAGATACTAATATATAATAACAAGTAAATAATTAAAGATGTGAACAATTGTACTAAGAGGTGCAATATTAATGGAAGAAAAAGGAAGTCCATCAATAAAAAAAGCAATCGACGAACTCTTAGACACAGGTATTTTTAAAGTAATAGCAAAAAGAAATTCTGAGGAATTCGCTAAAA
>MUGC01000218.1 GCA_002900535.1 Thermoplasmata archaeon M9B1D
AAATGTTGTACAATGTTTAGATGATTATGATATCCCACTTTTTTTAAATCATACTGTTACATATATTGAAGGTCGAAATCGACTTGAAAGTGTAACAATTGCTCAAGTTGATAAAAAAATGAACCCAATTCCAGGTACTGATAGGAAAATAAAGTGTGATACATTACTTCTTTCTTTAGGTTTAATACCAGAAAATGAACTTTCAAAAGAAGTAAGCATTAAAATCGACCCAATAACAGGCGGACCAATAGTTGACCAGTTCTTTCAAACAAGTATTCCTGGCATATTTGCCTGTGGAAACTGTTTACAAGTATATGATACAGTTGACATTCTAGCAAAAGGTGCAAATCTTGCAGGTAAATATGCATCTGTAAAACCAATAAAGAAAGAAAAAGAAATAGTAATTAAACCCGGAAAAAATATAAGATACGTAATTCCTCAAAATGTCAATCAGAGTGGATTAATTCATTTTACAATGAGAGCTATTAAACCTAATCAGTCAGTTAATCTTAGAGTTAGTGTCGATGGAAAAGAAATTCTGAAAAAGAAACAAAGATGGGTTAACCCTGCAAACATGATCGAGGTAGATTTAGAAATTACAGATAAAATTTTTAAATCTACTAGTTCCTTGGAGGTATTTCTTGATGAATAAAAAAGAAATCACCTGCATCGTATGTCCAATCGGATGTAAAATTATTATTAAAACAAATGGAAAAAAATTTGAACTATTAGAGGGAAACAAATGCAAACAAGGAGTTGAATATGCACGCTCAGAAGCATTAGATCCACGTCGTGTTTTAACATCCTCCGTTCTTGTTGAAGATGGCATTTGGCCTCTAGTTAGCGTTAAAACAAAAAAACCAATACCTAAAGAAAAAGTATTTGATGTTTTAAAACAGATTCAAAGAATAAAAGTCAATGCACCTGTTAAAATAGGTCAAGTTATAGCAAAAAATATTGCAAATACTAATATTGATTTAATTGCTACAAAAACAATTGATAAATTGTAAATTATTATTTTTTTAAATCATACTCAATATTATATTCACCTGGATCCCCAGATGTTATTTTAAAATTTTTTTCTTTACATAAAGAAATCATTGGTGTATTATCCTTTAGTACTATACCATAAATTTTTTTAAGATTTTTATCACGAGCAACTTCAATTGTATAATCTATAAATTCGGATCCAAGACCTAGTCTGTGCCATTTATCACTTACAACCAGTGCAAATTCTGCTTTATCGCTTTCTCCTGGATTAATTATTATTCTTGTAACTCCTAACAATCTTCTTTTTCCTTTTTCATTTATTTCTGCAACAATTCCAATTTCACGATCATAATCAATATTACAATATCTTGTTCTCATTTCATGAGGAGTTTCTTTTATTATCCTAAAAAATCTAAAACGCACCGTTTCTTCTGAAAAACTATTAAACATCTCTTGCCACATATGTTCATCTTCTGGTTTTATTGGTCTAAGAACTACTTCTGCCCCATCTTTAAGTTTAACTTTTTTGATGTATTTACTTGGATACGCACTAATAATTAAATGTGGTTTTTCCCATGGTTTTGAATCAAGAATAATTCTTGCATCTACCGCTATCAGCTCATCTCTTGTTGCAATCAATGGATTTATATCAATTTCTTTAATCTCAGGATTATCAATTATCATCTGTGAAAAACTAATTAACGTCTCCTCAACTCTATGCATGTTCACAGGTGGAAAATCCCTAAATCCTCGTAGAAGCTTATACGCTTTTGTTTTTTCAATAATCCTTTGAACAAGAACCTGATTTAATGGTGGAAAACCAATTGCTTTATCTTTAAAAAGCTCAGTATAAATCCCTCCCATCCCAAATAATATCGCAGATCCAAAAACCGGATCTTTTTTTGATCCAACTATTAATTCAACCCCTTTACTTTCAATCATTTTTTGAATTGTTACACCTATTATTTTTGCTTCAGGTTTTTTCCCCTTCACCCTTTTTATCATATCTTTGTATTCTTGCTTCACTGTTTCTTTGCATTGTAAATTAATTGCAACGCCACCGACATCGCTTTTATGTGTTATTTGAGGTGAATAAATTTTCATTACTACAGGATATCCAAATTTATCTGCTATTTTCACTGCTTCATTTTCTGATTTAGCAATCTCTGGTTTCGTTGTTTTGATTCCATACATTTCAACAAATTCTTTCGCCTCTGATTCTGTTAGTATTTCTCTTTTTTCTTTTAATGCTTTTTTAATTGTGTTTTTTAATTTCTCCTGATAAATCGTCGAAGTTTTAATGTTAAGTTCTTCTGGTGTCTCAAATAAAAGTTCTAGATTACGTGAATAATGGTAAAGATACATATATGACTCAACTGCTTCTTCAGGTGTTGAATACGCAGGAATATTATTTCTATTAAGTATTTGTCTTGCATGATAAACACTTTCTTCCCCTGGGAAAGCAACAAGAATTGGCTTTACCGCCTTCTTAGAAATATCAATGATTTTATCTGCTAAAACCTTGGGATCAGCAACAACTTGTGGTACACATATAATTAATAAACCATCGATATTTTTATCATCAAGACATATTTCTATTGTTTTCCGGTATTTTTCTTCATCTGCATCACCTATTATATCGATAGGATTTGCTTTACTCCAATGAGGCGGTAAAAACTCATTTAATTTTTTTAAAGTTTCATCAGAAAGCTGAGCAATTTTA
>MUGC01000219.1 GCA_002900535.1 Thermoplasmata archaeon M9B1D
CGTCATCCTCAATTTGAAGGTCAAACCAAAACAAAACTTGGTAATTCAGAAGTTCGTGGTATTGTTGAAAGTCTAACAAACGAAAAACTATCTGAATTTTTTGAGGAAAACCCTGCTGTTGCAAGAACGATTATTGACAAAGCAATTACTGCAAGTAGAGCTAGAGACGCAGCAAGAAAAGCACGAGAGTTAACCCGACGTAAAGGACTGCTTGAATCATCAGCACTTCCTGGAAAACTTGCAGATTGTAGCTCACGAGACCCAAGCAAATCTGAGTTATATATAGTGGAAGGAGATTCTGCAGGCGGAAGCGCAAAACAAGGTCGTGATCGTGATTTTCAAGCAATACTTCCTCTTCGTGGTAAGATTTTGAATGTTGAGAAAGCCAGAATGGACAAAATCCTAAAAAACAATGAAATACTCGCGTTAATTACTGCAATTGGTACAGGTGTCGGTGAAGAATTTGAAATTGAAAAAGCTCGATATAATAAAATTATAATCATGACAGATGCCGATGTTGATGGAGAACATATTCGTACTCTACTGTTAACCTTTTTCTTCCGATATATGAGACCATTAATTGAAGAAGGATATTTGTATATTGCTCAACCCCCCTTATACAAGCTTTCAAAAGGAAAACAAGTAATTTATGCATACACTGAGCAGGAAAGACTTAGACAAATTAAAGAACTAGGTGAATCTGGCATTAATACCCAAAGGTATAAAGGCCTTGGAGAAATGAATCCAAACCAGTTATGGGAAACAACCATGGATCCTGACAACAGGATGACATTAAAAGTTACTGTTGATGACGCAGTTGAAGCAGATGAATTATTTACAATTCTAATGGGTGAAAAAGTAGAACCACGTCGTGAGTTTATCGAGAATCATGCTAAAGAGGTGACAAATCTAGATATTTAAGGTGATATTATGACTGATGATGAACAATCAAAAAAGGAATACGTTCGAACACTTGAATCAGAAATGAAACGTGCATTTATCGATTATTCTATGAGCGTTATCATGAGCCGAGCATTACCAGATGTAAGAGACGGGTTAAAACCAGTTCATAGACGTATACTTTATGCTATGAATGATATGGGCTTAACTAGTAGAAGCTCATATAAAAAATCAGCTCGTGTAGTCGGTGAAGTCCTTGGTAAATACCATCCTCACGGTGATCAAGCAGTATACGATTCAATGGTTCGAATGGCTCAAGATTTTTCACTTCGTTATCCACTTGTAGATGGTCAAGGTAATTTTGGAAGTGTTGATGGAGATTCAGCAGCAGCTATGAGATACACGGAAAGTAGACTTTCGAAAATTTCTGCTCTAATGCTTCAAGATATAGAAAAAGAAACTGTTGAATGGGCTGACAACTTTGATGGTAGTTTAAAAGAACCAGTTATGCTTCCCGCAGTTATTCCACAACTTTTAATAAACGGTGCATCAGGAATTGCTGTAGGGATGGCTACAAATATGCCCCCTCATAATATAACAGAGGTAATAGATGGAACAATCCGGGTAATTGATGATCAGAATATAAGCACTGCTGATTTGATGGAAACAATTCAAGGACCTGATTTTCCAACAGGGGGTATAATCTATGGAAGAGGCGGAATACTACAAGCGTATTCTGAAGGAAAAGGGCTTATTAAAGTACGAGCAAAAACACATATAGAAGGTGAAGATAAAAAGAAGATAATTATTACAGAGTTGCCTTATCAAGTTAACAAGGCCAATCTTTTGAAAACAATAGCAGATCTTGTTAAAAACAAAAAAATTGAAGGGATAAGTGACCTTCGTGACGAATCAGATAGATCTGGTATGAGAGTGGTAATTGATCTTAAGCGTGATGCAATTGAAGATGTTGTTGTATCACAGTTATTCAAACATACTGAGATGCAAACAACATTTGGAATTAATAATTTAGCAATAGTTGATGGAGAGCCAAAGATATTACAACTTAAAGAAATAATTCAACATTTTATAGACTATCGTGTTCTAATTATTACTCGCAGGACGAAATTTGATTTAGACAAAGCAAAAGAAAAAATGCATATTTTAGAAGGCTTCATGATTGCTTTAAAAAACATTGATGAAGTAATCAAAATCATACGCGCTAGCAAAACAGTTGATGATGCAAAAACAAATCTGATGAAAAGATTTGAATTTTCAGAGATACAAGTTAAAGCAATTCTTGATTTAAGGCTTCAAAAACTAACTGGAATGGAAATTGAAGGTGTACAAAAAGACTATAAAGAAACACAGGAGCTAATTAAAAAACTTGAAGAACTTTTAAGCGATAAACAAAACATTTTAAACGTAATTAAAAGAGAATTAAACGAAATAAAAGATAAATTTAGTGATGAAAGAAAAACAAAAATTGTTGAGGGTGAAATTGATATAGAAGTCGAAGACCTAATCCCTGTAGAAGATGTTGTAATAACAATTACAGATAGCGGTTATATCAAACGCATTCCATGTGAAACATATAGAACGCAGCATCGTGGTGGAAAAGGACTTGTTGGAATGCAGACAAAAGAAGAAGATATTGTTGTTGACTCATTTATCACAAGTACTCATGATTATATAATGTTTTTCACAAATCAAGGAAAAGCATTCTGGCTTAAAGGTTACAAAATACCAGAAGGAAGTCGTCATTCAAAGGGAAAAGCAATAATTAATTTGCTTCCACGTTTAGAAGAT
>MUGC01000220.1 GCA_002900535.1 Thermoplasmata archaeon M9B1D
TTTAGTACGTTTTCAAAGTCGTTTTTTACTAAAAATCCTTCTAATGGTGAAAAAACTCCGTTTGCAATGTTTATTATGTCTTCTGAAAGATTTGTGTTTATTTCAAATTGGGTTAAACCTTTGGTATCAATTTGTTTTTTTGTTTTTCTATTTATTAGTTTTCCTCCGTGTGGTGCTGGCATTTTTTTATCACCTTAGTCTAAATATCCCAGCGATCGGAGTCTGTCTTTTACTCGTTCTTCATCTTCTTTGCTGAATGCTTCTTCTTGTTCTTCTTCTGTTCCTGAGAGTACTTCTCTTAATACATATGTTACGTATGAGGAAAGAGAGGTGAAGCCTGTTCCTTTTATGCGTTTTTTTATTTTTTCTGCTAGTGGTGTTGGTATTGATATTGTTGTAAATTTATTTTCTTCTTTCATAATTACACCTAACTATATTTAATTATATTTAATTATATGTTATTAGAATATGTAATATATAATATTTTTGACAAAAACAATAACAAAAAAAATCATTTCACAAATAAAAACCTTGTATACGCAATCAAAATAAGACCAACCATTGCAACAATAGTCAAAACATAAAATGGAACAAACACCAAAGTACCAAAAATGGCACCCAAAATAGCAAAACCCCATTTCTTCCTAACTAATGAAAAAATCCCACCTATCAAGCAAAAAACACAAAAAACAATCTCAATAGAAAAAAACAATATCAAATAACCCTGATAATCCATAAATATTAAAGCTAAATCATTTGGGACAACTATAGACGGATTAATGGCCTCAAATAAAAGAAATAAATAAATAAAACCTCCAAATAAACCATCTAAAATCAACAAAACACCTGCAATAAAAGGCAACGATTTCATCCTATTACGCATAGCTTTTTTTTGAAGCTCTTCCTCTTTTGGACCAACAACTCCAACTATAATAAGTATAATACCCGCTATAACAAGAATACCAGTAAAACCAAATAAACGACCAACCGTACCAGCAGTAGAAAGAACTCCTGCAATAAACAACGCAAAACCAAGAGAAGAACAAGGATTTTTCAAAAGCACAGAGTCTTTTTCTTTGAAATCATCTAATTCATCACTGATATCTTTCAAATCTTCCAATACTTGCTTATCTTTTACAGAATAATCAGAAATATCAACTGATTCATCAGACGATTCTTCTTTTTTTAATTCCTTAACAAATTTTATATATTCATTTTCTGAATCAAAAATAATTGGACTACCACGATAACCACAATCTCTACAAACATCTCTTGATGTATATCCCGTTAAAACCCCATCTTTAAGCCTACCTTGAAAAATATTTCTACTCCCACATTTTGGACAAGCCGTAATCTGCATAATACCCCATCTAGCAGTATTTAGTTAATAAAAAAAGAAATATAATGTTTTGCTATTACCAAAACGTGTATTTGCTGGGTGGAATGTTTTGAAAAAAAACGATGTTAAAATAGCAGTTATCCGAATTGAAGGAACTAACTGTGAGCAAGAATCTTTAGATGCCTTCAAAAGACTAGGAGCAAAACCAGAGTTTGTTCATTTAAAACAACTTCTTCATATCGACTGTAATAATGATGAAAAAAGAGACATTTCTGATTATCATTGTTTGATGATCCCAGGTGGCTTTAGCGCTGGAGATTACATTCGTGGTGGCGCTATATTTGCAGCAAGAATGAAAAGCAAACTTGGAAAAAATCTCGAAGAATTTGTCCGTCAAGAATATCCAATATTAGGTGTTTGCAACGGTTTCCAAGTATTAACTGAGCTTGGTCTACTCCCAGGAATTGATAAAATCATGACTAGTGTTCCCGATGCTGTCTTAAATATTAATGACTCAAATCGTTTTGAATGCCGACCAACGCTTTTAAAACATGAAAATAATGGTAAATGTATTTTTACATCTAAAATTCCAAAAGGCGATATTCGTCTTATCCCCAGTGCTCATGCTGAAGGAAAACTAATGTTTCCATTAGATAAACAAGAGAAATATTTGGAAAAACTTGAAGAAAACGATCAAATAGTTTTCAGATATGTTGACCCAGATGGAAATTACGCTGGTTATCCTTGGAACCCAAATGGTTCATTTTCTAATTTAGCAGGTATTTGTAATCACATCGGCAACGTCTTTGGCATGATGCCCCATCCTGAACGAACTTTTTATCGCATCCAACATCCTGGCTGGACAAAAACTGGTCTATCTAATGGTATAGGCGATGGAAAAGCAGTTTTTGAATCTATTTTGGATTATATCTGCAAAAGGTTCTAAACTATGCCCGATGTTGTAACCGTTATCATTATGAATGAAAAAGACGAAATTCTTATTTTAAAAAGAAGCAACAAAGTTAGAACATATAAGGGATGCTGGGGTGGCGTTGCAGGCTACGTTGAAGATGGTGAAGAACCAATTGATACTGCTTTTAAAGAAATTTTTGAAGAAATAGGTCTTGAAAAAAAAGATGTTGAATTTGTTAAAAAAGCAAATCCTGTAAAGTTTACTGACATCTATGAAAATAAAAAATATGATTGGAAAATCTTTCCATTTTTATTTAAAACTCAAAAAAAAGGTAAAATAAATATAGACTGGGAACATACTAAATACAGGTGGATAAATCCACTAAAAGTTGGAAAATTTGACACGGTTCCTCATTTTGAAAAGGTTGTGTCAAGCTTGTTAAAATAAGCAAGC
>MUGC01000221.1 GCA_002900535.1 Thermoplasmata archaeon M9B1D
ACCAATCTTTGCACGTCTTACATATCTGGCAATATCAAGAAAAAGAGAGTATCTAGCTGACTCAAATGGTGCATATTTAACAAGGAACCCTGAAGGTCTTGCTATGGCTCTTGAAAAAATAAAACAAGATCACCCGCAGGGTAAACCTAAAGGTTCGAAAACAGTGGCACCGCTATATATTTCAAATCCTTTTAAAAGCGTGTCTGTTAGCTCAGTTTGGTCAACACATCCACCTCTTGATGAAAGAATCAGACGGCTTAGATCAATGTAATGCTCAATTAGTTAAAAAATTGATTAGACAAGGTTTTTTTTCATTTTGTAATTTTGTCACAATATCTTTATAAACAAGCATTGTCAAATATTATCATTGTTGAGAGAAGTGGAGAGATTGTGAAAAAAGATAAGGTTATATTTGTAGTTAAATACCTCTTTTATTTCTGGCTTTTTACATTGCCATTTACTTTAAAATAAAAAATTTTTTTTTTTATTGTAATGAGCCTGAAATAATGCTATTTTAAGATAGCTTGAAATCAAGATTTTACTGTGATTTTTGTCGTAAATATGTTTTTTTAATTTAATATGTCGGATGGAATCGGTAATTCAAAGCTATATTGGTTTTATTTATGTTAGGTAAAATCTATTATAATAGTTATTAATAACAGTGAAATGTCATGGAAAAAATGAAAGTTGCAATGTATTATAATAACAATGATGTTAGAATTGAAGAACAATCTGTTCCTAACATTTCTGATGATGAATTACTTATTAAAGTAATTGCTAGTGGTATATGTGGTTCTGATGTTATGGAATGGTACAGATTAAAAAAAGCACCCCTGGTTCTTGGTCATGAAATATCTGGTGATATTGTAAAAGTTGGAAAAAATGTTAAAGAATTTAAAGAGGGCGATAGGGTTTTTGTAACACATCATGTTCCATGTAAAACCTGTAAATTTTGTCAAGAAGGTCAACATACGTTATGTGATATGCTTCATTCTACTAAGTTTTATCCTGGTGGTTTTGCTCAATATTTGCGTGTTCCAGAAATAAATGTTGATCGTGGAACATTTATTTTGCCTGATGAAGTTAGTTATGATGATGGGACATTTATTGAACCTCTTGCTTGTGTTGTTCGAGGTTTTAGAATAATTGATTTTAAACCAAATAAAACAGTTCTTGTACTTGGGAGTGGTATGGCAGGGCTTTTGAATATTAAGCTTGCTAGGGCATATGGTGCAAGAAGGATTTTTGCTACAGATATTGATCCTTATAGGCTTAAACTTGCTAAAGAAATGGGTGCAGATGTTGTCATAAATGCAAAAGAAAATATTTCTGAAAAAGTAAAAAAGTTTAACGATGGTTGTCTTGCAGATTTTGTAATACTTTGTGCTGGGGTGCCAGTAGCGGTTAACCAAGCAATAGACTCTGTTGAACCTGGTGGAACAATCCTATGGTTTGCAATGACGCCACCTGGTGTTAAAGTACCAATTCATTTCTTTGATGTTTGGAATAAACAAATCAAAATGTTTTCAACTTATGCTGGTGTTGAAGAGGATATAAATGGAGCAATAGAGTTATTGCGGTCAAAAAAAATTGTTGTTGCTGATATGATAAGTCATAAACTTCCAATGCGCGATGTATCAAAAGGCTTTAAACTTGTGGCAGATGCAAAAAAATCAATGAAGGTAATAATTGAACCTAATAAATAAAAGATTAATATGGTTATTTAGACTTTTTTTAACTTTTAAACTAATGCAAACGATATCACAGTAAGATTGCTTAAAGAAAAAAATTTTTATTATTTTTTTTAGGGTTAAATTGTTATCATTTTTTTTATCAAAAGTTTATAATAAACAACAATATTCATAGGAGGGATGAAAAAACTCAAAGCAGTATGGGAGCTAATGCGTCTTGAACATGGTGTAATGTTGTTTCTGGCTATATTCATAGGCTCAATAATATCTCAAAAGACAATATATTCTACTGTTTTACCTCCGTTAGATAAAGTTATTCTTACTTTTTTCACTGCGCTTTTCCTTGAAGCAAGTACTTTTGCGTTAAATGATTATTATGATGTTGAGCTTGATAGGATAAATAAAAGAATGGATAGACCTCTTGTTCGTGGTGATATTAAACTAAAAACAGCGTTATTATTTTTTTATATATTGTTCCCGCTAGGTCTTATTTGTTCTTTTTTTGTGAATCTTACATGTTTCATAATAGCGCTAATAACAGCGTTGTTATCAGTTTTATATGATATTAAAATGAAAAAAATAAAGCTCATTGGGAATTTTTATATTGCTTATATAATGGCTATACCCTTTGTTTTTGGTGGAGCTGCTGTATTAAAAAATACTGTTAGTATTGAAAATATCCCCATGGTTGTATATGTTATTGCATTGATAGCATTTTTAGCTGGCTCAGGTCGAGAAATAATGAAAGATGTTCAAGATTTTGAAGGTGACATTGTGAAAGGAGTGCGTTCTTTTCCAAAATATATTGGGAAACGTGCTTCAAATATTCTTGCATCAATTTTTTTCATAATAGCAATTGTTCTTAGTTTCCTTCCGTTTTTTCAGTCAAAATATGATATTTACTATTTGAATTATGCATATTTTTTTCCGGTTTTGCTTTGTGATATAATGCTTTTAATCACTGCGATTCATTTGATTTATCAGAAGAAACCGAAATTTAAGA
>MUGC01000222.1 GCA_002900535.1 Thermoplasmata archaeon M9B1D
TTGGTGCAAAACTACATTAGAAGTAATATCTAGTGAAAGAGTATTAAAGTTTAGTTAAATGGTTGCTCATTTCAACCAGCCAATCACTGATGTCAGCAGTGTTATTGTTTAACCCAAAAAAATGTTTCCTAATCAGGATCCCTCCTTTCAACTTCTTATCCAAACTTTACTGTGGTGATGAGTTTAACTAACTCATGTAAAGTGGTAAATGCTCCTGGAAACCTCCTTAAGTTTATCGTAAAGGTCTGATTAACCTTTGCGATACTAATATTAAATAAAAACATAGATAATATGCTGGTATGTCGGAACGGTATACGAACAACACTTAAAATGTTGCGCCTGTAAAGGATTAAGGGTTCAAATCCCTTTGCCAGTACCATTTAATTTAAAATCAAATAAGAACTAATAGCTCAGTGGTTAGAGCCCTCCGCTCATAACGGAGATGTCGTAGGTTCAAATCCTACTTAGTTCACCATTAAAAAGAAAGTAAATAAGTCAAGATAATTCAGGGGTAGAAGGGTCAACTTAAATGGGGGCTAGTGGGTGGTTCGAATCCATCTCTTGACATGTGTAGGACGAAAGAGCCCAAACTTCGGAACATGCTTCTTCTATATTGGCGGTGCACATACATTATAGACAGATTCATCGAATGAACAGAAGGCAATTATATGAGGCTATGAGCAATAGTCCTATTTATTTAAATAGTTTTATGAAGTGGTTATATAAATGCGGAGTAAGATAGTGTTAGCGACACTACGCATAACAACTTCACAGAGTTATTTAAAGTATTAGTTTTTAAAAGAGTGGTGCAACAAGAAGTTACTTGTTAAATCTGATGACTCCCACAAAGGTGTTATAGCGATATCGCGATGTCTATTCCTACTCAGTACAGGACACCACTCCTTTAAGAACTAAAAGGAAAATTATGAAAGATATATTATTTTCAATATTTGGAATACTTACAATAATAGTTATTATACTATTATTAATACCAACAATGTTTTTTTCATCACTTACTTCATAAAAATATAAAGGAAAATATATGGGATGCAATCAAGAAGAGATACTTAAGCAATGCAATATATTAAAAGAAGAAATTGATGGGCTTAAAGAATGGGAATTATATAACATAGATATAAGTAATATTAATAATGCTATCGATTCTATAGTAAAAGAAACTAAAAAGGAACAAAATGAAATATGAAAAATTAATCTTAACTGTATTTGCAGGATGCGCTATGCTACTTGTAACTAGTGCTATTTATTTTCAAGAAACTGGTCTTGATCCGATTGGGGAGTTATTTTACAAATGATTTGGTTTATTATAATCTATTCTATCATTGCTTACTTGATTTATATTTTTGCTATGACAGTAACATATAACCCACCTAAAGTTAAAACTTTTTGGTTATCAGTTATCTGGTTACCGTTTTTAATTTGGCTAATTTATAAAATCTTAACAGAAGAGGAATAATAAAATGAAAAAACTACTAGTAATGGCAGTAATTTTAACAGCTGTAGCTAATGCAGGTATGTGGTCAGTTATTTCTACATCTGATATGCAAAAAATTACACCAGAAGCAGCATATAAATTAAATACTGCTGGTTGGGCTCCACGTGTGTATGAATTTACTACTCATACAGCACCTATTCAAAAATGTATTGTACTGTTTAGTTCATCTAATGAAAATAGTAGTCCTACTATGGTATGTACAAAAGTAAAATAGTTACTTCAAAATAAACAATAAAAGGAGAATAAATGGGTAAACAAGTTAGAAAACCTTATGTAAAAGGTCAAAAAACATCTCACTGCAGTCGCAGCAAAAAACAACTTAAAAAATAAAAGGAACTAAATGAGTATTGTTAATAAATATCAATCAGTTAGCAAAGAAATGCTTAAAATCTTTGAAATATTTGAAGCATCGGAAGGCGAAATTAAACCTCATTTTATTTTAACAGGCCCTAGCGGAGCTGGAAAAACATTTACTATTAAATCTATTTGTGATAAATTTAATTTTAATTATGTAGAAGTAAATGCTGCAAGTCTTACAAAAGAAGGCACTTCCGGTAATTCACTATCAAAAGCACTTAGTCCACTTCTTAATCAAGAAAAAGAATTAACTATTGTATTCGTAGATGAGTTCGATAAACTTTTTATTTCAGGTAATAGTAACTCTCAAATTGCTCACGAAACTACTAATGGAGTTCAAAACGAATTTTTAAAAGTCTTAGAAGGAGACTCTACACAAGTTTTTGGAGACTACGGTAAGTATCTAGCTGCTAATACCTCAAAATGCCTATTCGTATTTGCTGGTGCATTTAACGGCGAAGAAAATATTACTTTAGATCGTCTTAGAGATTTTGGCGTTAAAACAGAATTTTTAGGTCGTGTAGGACTTCTCTATAATATGGAAAAACTTTCATTAGAGTCTTTATTAGAAATGGTAGAAAATAATAATCTACTAACTACTTATCTTACTCTTTACCCTAAAGTTAAAAGATCTGATGTAGTTAAACCTATTAAAGACTTTATTACTTCCAATTATGAACAAAATACGATCGGTGCACGTCTCATCAATACTTTAGTATCTCAATATTTTATTAGAGGTGGTAAACTTGGTAGCGAAGATAAAAAACTAACATTCCAAAAAACATTGGAACTTAAATAAAAGGAACTAAATGAT
>MUGC01000023.1 GCA_002900535.1 Thermoplasmata archaeon M9B1D
CACTCTTTTTCTTGCATTATTTCCCATCAAAATTGCATGATTTTTATCCTGTAAAACTTGTTTTATACCCCATGCAATATCTCTTGGGTCAAATGGGTTGACATGGTATCCATTTTGATTATCTCCACTAGGAATAATTTGCTCACGGAATCCGTTTGTACCTCGTGCTCCAACAACAGTTGGTTTTGCCATACTCATGGATTCAGTACATACTATTCCAAAAGGTTCATAAATTGATGGTAACACAACGCAATCAGCAGCTG
The DNA here is from genome assembly GCA_002900535.1 of Thermoplasmata archaeon M9B1D. GTDB lineage: Archaea > Thermoplasmatota > E2 > DHVEG-1 > DHVEG-1 > M9B1D. The sequence continues at coordinate 264 of MUGC01000023.1, forward strand.
CATAATGTATGATACGTTCTGGTTCGCTAATAAACTCGTTTCTGAAAAAAACATTATTTTGTATCCCTAGTTTTTGAACCATATTTTTAAGTTGCCATTCCATATCTCCAACTCCTAGTATTACTAGTTTTGTATTTGGAAAATCTTTTAGAATATTTGGAATTGATTTTACGAGGTTGTCAACACCTTTAACAGTTACAAGGCGACCAACAAAAAGTAGCATGTTTTCATAATCTTTAATTCCATAATTTGTTCTAACTTGCTGTTTTTGTTTATTTGATACTTTGTTTGGATCGTATTTGCTAGGGTCTACTCCATTCCAACAAACCCTTATCTTATCTGATGGGAACCCTAGTTTTTCAAGTTCATCTTTCATAGCGTATGAAACAGTTATTACACAATCTGCTATTTGTCCTCCCTCAAACTCTATATCTTTTATCGCATGAGAACCACGACCCACAGATCTGCCGACCTCTGTTGAGTGAACGTGGAAAAATAATGGTAAATTTAATTCTTTTTTAACTATCATTCCACCTACTATCCCTAGCCAATCATGTGAATCTATGACATCAAAATTTTTTTTTTCAGATTTTACCAAAGTGTTAACAAGTTGGGATGCCGATATTGTATTATAACTAATTACATCTGTAAAAAATTTAAAATAATCGCCCCATGAGCGCAACTCATAATCAACAAATGATCTGAACGCTGTAGAAAAATCAAGGATTTTTGGTCTGTAAACTTCAACTTCATTTACTTTTTCATATGTTCTCAGCTCATTTTTTCGGTTAAAGGAGAAGACTGCAACATCGTTCCCAAGATTTACTTGTTTTTTAGTAACTTCTGATGCAAATGTTCCTAGGCCACCATAGATTACAGGTGGAAACTCCCAGGAAAAGTGGACAATTTTCAAATAAGTTCTCTCCTCAACATTGTTAAACAACTATCAATATAAAAAATCTATTAAAAAAAAGAAATTTATTATATTTTTTGTTTTAAATCTTGTAAAACGTTCATGTAATTGATGAAACCGTCATATGGTCCATCATATGGACTGAAATATGCATGAACATCACCATCAGCAAGACCTTTTGTTGAACAATAATATAAATGATCAGATGTTTGAAGCCGACGCCAAGTGTTGATTAGGCTTGGATCGCTTTTTTCTTTTAGTTTACGACCAATGTTTTTAAGCTCGTTAAAGCAAGCAATCTGCATATCATTTCCAAGCCAAGTTGAAACATCTCGGTCTTCATCAGCCCATGATATAGCCCAAGGCACATCTATGTCGCCAACAACGTTATATCTTTCAACAGCTGTACTAACGGTTACAAAATCAAGGTGATCATGTTTCAATATTTCATCTGGTAAATGTCTTAGGAAATCAAAAATACCTGTTTCAGTCCATTGATGCTCCCCAAAAGTTTCATAATCCATGAACAAGTTTATGAGATCTCCTTCTACACGAGCCATCCATTGTGCATATTTATCAGCAGTCAAAGGATAACCTGGCCATTGACGAGCTGAAAAACGGAATCCTACATCATCGCTAAGTGTATAGTTTCTAAGAAGTATTTTTATGTCAGTATTTACTGGAGAATATAAATAGTTAGGAGATCGCCATTGTAAAATTTTTTCTGTTCCTTCTGTAATTATTCCATTGTATCCCATTTCTGCAACTTTTTTAGCAATCCTGTTATCATAAATTGCTTCTGTATTTCTAAAAACATGTGGTTCGTAATTAAAAAGTCTCTGTATCATAAAACGATGCATTTTTACTTGCTCTTCGAACTCATCAAGTTCATCAAAAAGTGAAGAAAGCGAATGATAATATGTTTCTTCTATCATATCGACTGCACCGGTTTTAAATAATTCTTTGAAACTATCAAGGACTTCTGGCATGAATTGTTCGCAGTATTCAACGAATGTTCCTGTTAGGCTAAAAGAAATCTGAAATTGCCCATCTGTTTCTCTTATAAGTTCAAGAAGTAAATTATTTGTTGGAAGATAACATTTTTTAGCAACCTTTGTAAAAATTTCTTCATTTAGTTTACGGTTAAAATATTCAGAGTGATTACTTTCATTACCGATATGAAAAACAGAAAAACGATTCAAACGCATAGGTTGATGTACTTCGAAATAAAGACAAACACTGGTCATTACTATATTACTCCTATGTATACATCTATTGTTTTATCAGCGACTTGATCCCAGGTGAACAAATTAATTTCGCGTTTACCCTCAGTTGCTAGTGTTCTATGAAGTGAATCATATCTGAGTAATGAGATTATTTTATTTGCCATTTCATCTGTATCCCAGAAGTCAACTCGTAGGCAATTGCTGAAAGCTTCAGAAAAACCAGTGGTTTTACTTGTAATCGTTGGGGTGCCTGCAGATATTGCTTCAAGAGCAGTTATTCCAAATGGTTCAGATACAGATGGCATTACATACACGCTTGATATTCCATATATGTGTTTAACTTCATCATCTGTTAGCCTGCCGGTGAAGATAACGCTATCAGATATTTTAAGATCTAGTGCCTGAGATATAAGTTTAGGTAGCATATCACCGGTTCCAGCTACTACAAACTTTATATCAGGTTCAAAATCTTTTACCTTTCTTGCTGCTTTTAAAAAGAATTCTGCGCCTTTCTGAATAGTAAGTCTACCTAAAAACAAAATTATTTCTTTTTTATGTCCTTCATCAATTGGATAAACAGCATTATGAACTACTGTTATTTTATTAGGATTTATACCATATTTTTCAACGCACACCCTTTTTGTAAAATGACTTACAGCAATAATTCTATCTGCTTTTTGCATTCCTTCGCGTTCGATATCGATAAACCATTGATTTGGATAAAGCCAGCCAGATCTATCATACTCAGTTGAATGAACGGTAAGAATTAATGGTATCCCCCATTTTTCTTTCAAGGAAGTACCTGCTTTAATTGTTAGCCAATCATGGCAGTGAATTGCATTATATTTTCCATTTGCTTTAATGTTTTCTTCAACTTTTGATACGACTAGACTGTTATAATAATAAACAGCTTCGAAGAAGTTACCACCTATTTCTTTTGAATCAGGTCGATCATATGGGAAAACTTCTGTTTCACCTACTTCGATAATTTTTAGATTTGGTTTGTCACTATTTGCAGCTCTTTTGGTTTTTGGCATATAAAAATCTATGTTTACATTTTTATCAGATAGGCTCCTTGTTAAACCATAGCAATGAGTAGCAAGACCACCTGCTTTAAATGGTGGATATTCCCAGCCAATCATTGCTATTCTCATTTAATCTACCTTACCCTTTGCAGTTAACCTAACAAGGTTTTGCATCCTTAAGTTCTTATATTAATATTTTAACTCCCCCCGAAATAAATAGGGAGTTTAAACTTTGCGTTATTTTAAATTAAATTTATTTTTTTCATCCAGTTTTATTTTATCTTCTTTTGCAAGCCATCCAATTGCTAAATGAACTTGGTTTTCATCAAGATCAGAAAGCCTTTTTATAGTTTCAATATCTGCTTCACCCCAGATATCAAGAATTTTCCAGATTCTACCAGCATGAGTACCAATTTCTGAATCTAGATTTGTGTTTTCAAGCTTGTACCAGTCTTGTTGTCTTGATATTTTGTTTTCTCTTGCAAGCCATCCGATTCCTGTGTGGAGGTCTGTTTCATTTAGATTTGTTATTTGAATTATATCATCTTTTTTTAAGCAACCTTTTTCGTTTAAAACCTGCCAAATCTTTCCTGCACTGTTACCAAATTTCACTGTAACGTCCCTCACGTTTGCACCTCCAGTAAAAAAGTGAATAAATTAATATAATATAAGGCTATCTAAAAATCAGATTAGTATTATTTTTAATTTAAAAGCAATTTTTGTAGTATTTGTAACAAAATCTTTGATATTTTATACAAAATGGAAAAAGAAATTTTATAAATTATTATCACAAACGTATTTGTTGAGATAAATATATATTGGTCAACAGGAGAAAAAGTTTTAGAAAAAACTGTTTTCGGCTCCTCTCTTGAATTACTAGCATGTTGGAAACATTGTTCTATCTCGCTAAAAACTTACTATTTTCGTCAATATATGACAATAATTGACATAGTTTTTAAATACTTAAAATTAAATTTGAATTTGTGAGAGGAGGAGGTAAAAAAAAGATGAATAAGAAAACAGTTGGAGTTTTTATAATGACGCTGTTAATTGCAACTGCTGTTTTACCAGTAGCAAATAGTTTAAAATCTAAAACAATTTTAAATCTTGGAGAAGTTTTAGACCAACACTCAGATTGGAGTGATGATTGTATTTATATCTCTGATTTTGAATGGCAAGAATTCATTCCAACAATGGTAACACACACTCGTATTGAAGTAAAAATTGTACAATGGTATGAAGGTTCACCTGATCTTAAATTAACTATAGAAAAACCTTTAGGCACAGTTTTAACATCAAAAGAAATGCCTGCTAGTTTAATTCCATCTGGTACATGTGATTGGGTTTCATTTGATATTCCTGATATAAATCTATTACCAGGATCTAATTATTTCATAAAACTTACTGCTCCACCTGGAAGTGAATATGGATGGGGATTTTCAGCAAACGGTCTTTATCCAAATGGAACATCTAGTATTTGGCCAGCTGATTGGTGCTTTAGAACATTTTGTTTAGAAAATAATCCTCCAAATAATCCTACAGTTTCATATAACAAAGCAAATGATGAGCTTGTTATTACAGCAACAGACCCCGATGGAGATAAAGTGCGATATGGTGTATCATGGGACAATGATAATATTGTTGATCAATGGACTAACTTAGTTTCAAGTGGTACACAGCAAAACATAGGCTGTAATGGAAGAATAGGAAAAGTAAAGGTTATAGCTGAAGATGAATTTGGAGAGCAAAGTAATTGGGTTTCAGTAACATCAAAAAATAAAGATAACATAATAGCTTTAGGATCAAGGTTGTTAGGAATTGGTTTTGTTCGTATAAACGGATTTACACATGCAATAAGAGGTTTTGTTATATTTGGAATAAACGATGGTCAAGTTCTTTCAATGGAGTTTATTAGAATTAAATTTTCTGAAGTTAATGTAATTTTTGCGGGTTATTTTTCATCGTTAATTTTTTTCATTATGTATAACCCTGCATAAAACCTTTTTTTTCTTTTTGAAATTAAGTAAGTTTTAATATTGTGTTGTTTTTAATCCTTATTTTTTTAATTTTAACTCTTTAAACATTCCTTCCATATTGATATTTTACAAAGAAATATAATAACAAATTTAACAGAATATCTTTATGGAAAAATGACAAGAAAGTTTTAAATATTATGGTCACGAAAGTATTACTTAAGAGGATGTTATGGGAATAAAAAATAAGTATATTACTGGTATTAATTTAACAGAGGAAATAACTTTATCTGATATATCAAAGATATTGGAGATTAAGAATATATTATTGTTAAAATCAAAATGAGTACCTAAAAATTAATTTTTTATTTACTGATATTCTTTCTTTTTTTTTATTTTCCTTTATTTAACTATTGATTTTGATTTATTATAACATTTTGTTATTTTTTAGGTTTTTTTTTTAATTTTGTTTCATATATCTATAATAAAGTTTAATAATAATATTATCTATTTAATTTTGTAAGAAATAGTAAATATTTTTCTATGAGCGGGGGAAAAAGAATGAATAAGAAAATAATTAGTGTTTGTATTTGTTTGATATTTATAATATCAATTGCTTTTTCAATAGCAGTAGGTAAACAATATTCTATAGTGAAGAAGATCTCAGATGATAAAATTATTGATAATTTAATTAATCCTAATGAGTATAGACGAATTAATTGTAATTTAATACAAAGTTCAACTGATACATATCTTATTAATACCGTATGGGGTCAATGGTGGCCTTATAATGCTAAATGTCCAATGAATAATGAACCGGGAAGACCTCCATTCCAAGAAAGGTTGGGCTGCTGGTCAGTTGCCATTGGTCAAATCATCAATCATCATCACGAGTACTATGATTTGCAAACGCAAGGAATAAATAATTATTTGTGTACTTTAACTTGGATTGATCCTCAACATATAATAAATAATCTCGATGATCATGACTACGATTGGTCTCAAATGGTTGATGTACTAACTTCTAGTTCATCTTATGAAGCGAAGGATAATGTATCACGACTCTTATATGACTGTGCAACAATAATTCAGAAGGATTTTGGAACAGGTGGATATAAGACAATTGAAACTACAGATGATTTAACCGATCTGATTAACGAACTTATAGAACATTATCCTGCTGTGACAGCTTTTACAGAATGGGATAATGATTTAAATGAGTCAGAAATCGTTTACGAAATTGATTATGGACGTCCTATAATGTTTTATACGATAGGTCATGATTTATCCAATGGAGATTCTTATGGGCATGCATGGATAATCGATGGATATCGTTATGTTGAATCTGGAGGACGTTTAAAATTTGAGGTCCATTTCAATTATGGATGGGCAGGAGACAATCCAGATTCTTTAGTTGATAGTTGGTATTATTATTATGGTAATTTTCCATCTTATGATCCTAATATTATTTTTGATGAACCAAGTATTAGAAAGGGGCTATTAATTAGGTTGGTTCCAACACCTCCCACTCTATACGGACCATCCACCGGTATTGCTGGACAACCATATGATTATACAGCATCTTCTGTTTATGATGTTAACCCACCATTATACTATAAATTTGATTGGGGCGATGGAACTTTTTCTGATTGGCTAGGTCGTTATGACTCAGGTGAACCTTGCACTACGTCACATAAATGGAAGGAAAAAGGATCTTATGAAATAAAAGCAAAGGCAAAAGATGTTAATGGATGGGAGAGCAAATGGTCTGAACCACTAAGCATTAGTATGCCAAAAACCAAACCATATCTCAAAACACCTTTACTACTTCGTTTCGTAGAAAATCATGCGACTTCAAATGATCAATTATCGACAGCCGCGTTTGTAAAAATTAAAGGAGTAAACGGTGAATCTAAAATTAGTGCTGGTTTTATATTAACGATTAAAAACCTTGGAGATCAAATACTTCGAGACATTGAATGGACATTTGATACAGAAGGAGGAACCGTAATATTTGGAGATGGGATTAGAGGAACAATACCTGTATTAAATGAAAGTGAAGAAATTAATATTATATTCAGACCTGGTAACTTTATATTAAAAAATGCTGATGGTCAAAGTCCAATAGGAATAGGTAGAGTAACCTTAATGGCAACAGCACAAACATCAACCGATATTGCAGAAACAACTGAAGATATATTCCTAATAGGCCCAATAATATTATTTCAATAAAACCAATCTCTTTTTTTTACTAGCATTATAACACTCAGTTACATAGAAGTTGTCCAACAGCAGTTAAGGGCTTAAATTAATATATATTAAAACTAATTTTTTATTGAGTTATTAGAGTTGGTGAAATTATATGCCAAAAAATGTTATTAAAAAAGATGGAAGAAGAGAGCCTTTTATCAAAGAAAAAATTGTCGTTAGCGCTGTTAAAACTGGAGCAAATGTTGAAGTAGCTAGAAAAATAGCTGATAAGATAGAGAAGCATCCAAAAGAAGATGTTCAGTCAAGTTGGATTCGTATAAAAGTATTAGATGAGTTAGAACTTCATAACCCTGATTGGCCTAAACGTTGGTACAACTATGATAAAAACATCAAAAGATTACATAAATCTGGTCTAGTTTAGAATCCATCCAAATTCAAAAAAACCTACTTCTTTCTTTTTTGGATTAAATCAGTTTTTACATTTTGTTGTTTATAATTTAGACTTTGAAAAAATCTTTAAATTTTTCAATTTCAGGATTGTTTATTCCAAAGGACACTGTGGAAAACATTTCTTCTAACAGATGTGATTCTATTAAATATCCTTCGAATAATTTGTTAAATGTTTCTACTAAATTTTTTGCCTCTCGTATATCAGTTGCATTAAAACATGCTACCCAGTCATACAATCCATTCATGTATGAACTGGTGATAATTTCAACTCCTGTTTTTCCTACTTGACTTGCTAAATCTCTACTCACTATTAAATTAAGTGTTTCTTCTGCAATTGGTTTATTTGATCTCTTCATAAGCATCAAGTATCTTTTTTTATTTATTTTTTCTTGATCAACTACTGCAGCATATCCCCAGATAGTATTGTTCTTTTCCAAGTTTTTTATTATTCGCCATACCTTTTGTCTTGAGAACCCTAAGGAGTTTGCAATATCGTTTATGCTTCTATTGGCATTCTTTGATAATTCCTTAAGTATCTTTTTTTCATCTTTTTCAATTTCCATTATACTGTTTTTTGGCATATGCAACAAAATATAATTTTTATATTTAAATTTTATCAAAATGTAAAATAAACTTTTATCAGAATTTATTTTCCTTTATTGGTAAAAATACTAAACCAAATAATACTATAATAATACTATAAAGTATTTAACTAGCGGGTTTGTGGGAACCCAAGCAGCCCAACAGGAGAAAAAAAGTTCAAGAGAACCCCATTTTTAGCCCTCTTGAATTACAAACCTATTGGAAACACTGTTCTATCTTTCTAAAACCTTTTTTTCTTTTTCTTAAGAATGAAACCAGAACAAAAATTACTATTCTCGTAAATATATGACAATTAGTAGCATAGTTTTTATATACTTCTATTTGGATTTATATCTGAGAGAGGTGGAGGTAATATGTGGAAAAAAATAGTTGGAATTTTTATTGTATGCTTGTTTATTGGAACTATTTTATTACCAACTATTAGTAGTAGTGAAATTATAAAAACCTGTAGATTTGGAAATACTCTTTATGTTGGTGGTAGTGGGCCTGGTAACTATACAAGGATTCAGGATGCTATTGATGATGCAAGTGATGGTGACACAGTTTTTGTCTATAGTGGAATCTACTATGAGAATATCATAATTAATAAGACAATTTCTTTAGAAGGTGAAAATCGAGATAAACCAGTTATCGATGGGGATAAGCATAATGATGTTGTTACTATTGCATCTGATTATGTTAAAATTCAAGGTTTCACAATTCAAAGAAGTGCTTATGTTCATTCAGGAATCCTAGTTTATGAATCTTATCATGTAACTATATCTAATAATATAATTGTTGATAATTCTTGGGGAATAACGCTTCATAACTCTCATTTTAATAATATACTTGGTAATGTTATTAAAGAAAATCAATTTGTTGGAATATCGTCTTCTTATTTTTCTGCAAATAATAATATTATACTAGATAATGAAGTTATCAATAATGGAGAAGGATCTATTGGGATAGCATTTGCCCATTCAAATGGTAATGAGATAATTAATAATAATATTTCAGGTAATTATGAAGGTATTAAATTTCTTGACATGGGTGGAAATAAAATCATTGATAATATAATTTCAGAAAATCGATTACATGGTATATTTCTTGAAGATTCAAGAGATAATACAATAATGAACAATGATTTTCTGAATAATGATATGGATGCATCTTTTATTACTGATAGTATAAGACACAATAATTTTTATTTGAGAAATTACTGGAATGAATCTCTAACAATACCAAAAATAATATATGGTGTAATTGAAATTGGTCACTTTTTCAAAATAAGTCATATATGGGTAAATTTTGATTTCTGGCCAAGGGCTCAACCAAAAGATTCCTAGCTGATGATCAAGGGAAGGACTTTTACATAGTTCTTCTTGTTTTGAAAAAATATTAAAACAAATAGTATCACTAAAAACCCATTTTTCTTTTATTAAAAATGAAATCAGAACAAAACTAACTATTTTCGTCAATATATGACAATAATTGACATAGTTTTTATATACTTCTATTTAAATGTTATCTGTGAAAGATGGAGGTAAAAAATATGAATAGAAAAATTATTGGAATAATATCTTTTTTACTGCTGATTTTACTTTTAACACCTGTAATAAATAGTCAATATGTGACAAAAAATAATAACTCTGGTAAATCATCTATAGATTGGCATACAACATTTTATGCATCAATATATATTAAATTAGACTCAGATACATCTCAAATAGAAGATATAATAAATAACTGGAATAATCCACCAAAACATTTTCTAACAAATATAGATATAATAATACCAGATGCCAATTATGAAGATGGAAATTTGCTGTTTATTCACCCTTTAAGATCAGTTATTGGGGAATGGTTTGACCTTGGTCCTTTTTTTGATCCTATATCACCAAAAGAAACTACACTTGTTTATATATCAGTTTTGTGGTGTGATTTGAATTATTTACCAACTAATAGTGGATCACCTGAAGAGTTCGTAATAGAGGGAATAGGTCCATTAATATCTTGGAGAAATTAATTGTCACCTATCCTTCCATATAATAATCAACGATTATCTCTTTTTTCACATTATTTCGTCAATATATGACAAGTATTGACATATTTTTTAAATACTCCTATCTGGATTTGTATCTGAGAGAGGTGGAGGTAAGTTAAAATGAAATATAAAATTTTAAGTTTGATAATAATCCTTTTTTTAGTTAGCACTGTTTTTGCATCCTCTGTTAATAATATATTTGAGCAAAAGACTCTTTATGATTGGTATGGTGATGTTATTGATAAAAATGGACATGCTGTAACTGGTTATGATCAATATGACATAAGTAATGTAACTTATACAAATAATGAAGGTGATGTTACTGTAAAGATTCAATTATATGATGTTATAATGGAT
>MUGC01000223.1 GCA_002900535.1 Thermoplasmata archaeon M9B1D
GTCTAAAAGTCAACTAACAGCAGAACGAAATCAATTAATGGATGATTTCCAGGCGGAATTTGCAAATACATTACTCAATAATGTCGAAAACGGTGAGCAACTATATTCAATTCTGCGGGGTATGTCCATTCGGTTATTAACTGGGCACATGACTGACAAAGAAGCCTTTGGAGTAGGCCATTTCGATGGAAATACTAATGTAGCACTTTCAACCATTATAACAACCGAAGAAGGATTAAATGCTTTAGTGACAGTGCCAGAAGAATTAGTGCCAGTAATGGTGAAAACAAAAAAAGGTATTCGCTGGGCTACTGATGAAGAAGCAGAGCAAGAAATGGACCGAGAAAATTTACCTATTAAAAAAATTAAGGACCACTGGTATTTTATTTACCCAGAAATTGTTATTGAAGAAGATATCCAATACATTATGACTCATTTTAGTTATAATATCGCCCGGGCTTCTGGCAGTTTTCAAGGTGAAACGAAACAAGCTGGTCTTTCTGCTTTATCAAGTATTCATTCAGTACCACAATTTCAGCAAATGGCACCCGGTTTTATGAGACCCGAACCAGAAAAAATGTCTAATCAATCTGAAACTATTCCTCAAACATCTTTTGAGAAAAAGGATTGGAATAAACACTAATGACCAATAATTTAGGTGTAAGTTATAAAGATATTATAAACATCGATTCCAAAATTGGTGTTGAATATGTTATGTTGGCAGGCTTACCAGGATTTGGCAAATCCTCCCAAATTAATCTTTTTTTAATAGAATTTTTACGTAGAGGTCATTTAGTTGTTATGCCGGGTGATCGATTTTGTGAATGGAGACACTTTTTCCGTTATCCACAATCAGTTAAAAAAATAACAATTATTATGCCCGAAAATGAAAAAATTTATTTCGAGCCACCAAATTTATTAGCAATGCTAAAAGAGCGCTTTATTGTTCCAGTAGAAATAAAATATATTAATTATCGTAAATTTAATATTTTAGAACACATTCCTAAAAAAGCTGAATCAGAGATATTTGTAATCTATGATCAACATTATAGAACAATGATGTTAGAAAATGATGAAATAGTGGATTATCTTTGGAAAAGAACAGCTTTATGGGCCAAAATAAATATGCAATTAGTTGATAGAACCTTTCATCTTGATAAAGCCATTATTACTCCATTTCATGAAGGAGCTGTTTATTTTGATCAAGGTGCAGCTGATAAACAATGGCATGCTATTCGTGCATATGCCAAATCATTAGTTGATAATAGAAAAGGTATGGTCCTTCCCATGTATGCCACTCAAAATGAATCAGATATGGAACAAATTATAACAAATAAATGTATTTGGAAAATATATCGTAAGGGTGGTGCCAAGAAAACAGTTGATTGGAGGTTACGAAAAAAAATTCCCTTTACGAAACGAAATGAATATCAAATTATGTATGGCGGAGTATATATTCCTTATAATGAAATTGATGAATTTGATGAAATACAGGAAATTTGGAAAATGATACCAATTGGTATTCCTAATGAAATATTAGCTATCTTGCAGGAAGAACAGGAGAAGAAACAAGAGGATTGGGAAGAAAAACAAAAAATACGCCATCAATTGAAAATAGAAGAAATAAATATAAAGTATGACCGAATTGAACAATTACGTGAAAAGAATGTTATGCTAGATATAGAGAAGGACCAATCTAGGCACCAACATATTATGCAACGCAAGGCAAAAGATAAGGAAATATTAGAAGAAAAAGAACGTAAACGAAAAGAACGTGAACAAAAAAGGTTTGATAAGTTTAATACTCATGTTGTGAAATTTATGGAAATTTTGCAAGTCGATCCAGATGTAACAACTGCATCATTGATGCAAGAAATACACATAACAAATTATACAACTGCTAAAACAATTCGCATTGAGGCCGAAAAACGACTCCAACAACAACAAAATACTTCATTAAAAGAAAATTCTCAGGGAAAAAGTGTCCCCTAAACTGTACATATATATCCGTGCAAACATCAAGAACCAGGCCAATCAACATCAAATAGAATTTTAAAAGGAATTGATTATAAAATATGGTATCAATAAATAAAACATCAGCTATTCACCAGAAGGACCTTAAACAAAAAAAAGGAATAGACCTGCCACTAGATCTAACAAAGTTATTATCATCAAATGATGATTGGAAGATATTGCACTTCAAAGGACCATCTTTAATGTTTGAATGGCTTGATAGTAATAAAAAGATTAATCATATTGGCTATTCTTCCTTTCTCTTAAAATTATTTGTTGACTATCATAAATTAAAACCCGTCCTTGAAAAGATTTTGGCTAACCAGGATCTTACTCCTGAAGATATTCTTACTATTCATCAATCTTTACAAATGGAAAAAGTATTGTAATAAAATATTATCTTTTGTAAAGCAAAATACTAGTCTAAAAAGGATATATAAAGGGAAAAGAAAAGACATAATCAAATCTTATAGTAAGATTGAGTATACACATAACAAGATGAAAATAATATGGTTTCAAAAGTAAAAGCAGCTGCAGTAGCAGTTTCAACATTTGGAATAGCATTATTTTTGTCTCTTCAAACCCACATGGTGGGAGCTTCCAGGCACTATCTACTTAATGGAGTAGGCGATATTTTCGCCCCTAT
>MUGC01000224.1 GCA_002900535.1 Thermoplasmata archaeon M9B1D
TTCACCAAAAATATTTATATATTTAAAAATCATATAAACTTACCGATTGGTAATAAATATATGGTGATAACAAATGAATCCTTTTATAAACCCATTAATAACAATTCCATTTTTCAAAAACTATATTCTTGATCCAGGAAGAATAGAAAGATTAAATGCAAAAAAGTTAGAACAATATCAAAATAAGGCTTTACGTAAAATGGTATCATATGCCTACAAAGTACCAATTTACAATAAAAAATATAAGGAAGCAGGTATACATCCAAATGATATCAAAGGAATAAAAGATATCACAAAACTCCCCTTTATTTCTAGACAAGATATTAATAAAAATTTTCCTGATGGAATTATATCATCTAACTTCAATAAGACGAAAGGATATGTTATTTGTACAGGAGGAACTACTACCAAATATTGTTGTAATAGCGGCTCAGAACCAGTCTGTACATATACTGATATGCCATCTATGCTTCGAGGGAATCTTATTGCTTTTAGAGAAAATCGTTTTTTTAATCTGAATTGGAGAAAAACCAGGTTTGCACATATTGGTAATTTTAATCCGTTCAAATATGATGAAGTGTTTGATAAAAACGTAATAACATATGCTAAATCCTTTTTTTCATTTAAAAATTATTTATCTATACAGGCATCTAAGCACACACATAAGATAATCGAAAAATTAGATTATTTCAAACCAGATGTAATTATATCTTATCCAGCAATATTTCAGGATATTGCATATCTCAAGAGGAAAGGCTATGGAAAAAACATCCAGCCGAAACTACTTCTGGTCGGGGGTGCAATGCTTGATGAATATACAAGAAGTTATGTAGAAGATGTCTTTGATTGCAGAATGTTTAATACATATGCTTCTTGCGAATCTGGCGCTGAAATAGCATTTGAGTGTACGGAGAGAAATTGGCATATTCATGCTGATTTTTTTCATTTAGAAGCTGTCGATGAAAATATGGAGCTTGTTGGACCTGGTGAAAGAGGTCGTCTTGTAATAACTAAATTATGGGGTAGTGGTACCCCAATTATTCGATATACTGGTATGGAAGATTGGATAACTATTGGCGATGGTGAAAAATGCAGTTGTGGTCTTAGAAGCCCTATTTTCGGAAAACCAGTTGAAGGAAGAGTAAATTCAAACATAGTTCTGCCTGATGGTAGAGTTTTTCCACCTAGTGCTTTTCTTTTTATTTCTTCGGTACTTCATGGGCTTGAAACTTTTAAGGTTAAAAGATTTCAGATCGTTCAAAATAGGGTAGACGAGATTGAAATTCTTCTCATTATCGATGAGGATTTAAGAGACAGAGGACCTTCTTTTGACGAAATTGCTAGAAAAATTAAGAAGATCTATCATGAGAAAACAGGCCCTGATATTACTATTACTGTTAAAGAAGTCAACGAGATCGAAGATGACATAGATACAGGCAAACCCGCTCCAATTGTAATATCCCATGTTGATACATTTAAAAATTGTAATATTTGATAGCTTGATTAGATTAGAGGGAGAAAAAATGTCTGATTATAACCAAAAACTATTGAAACATTTTCTAAATCCAAGAAATGTAGGCGTTATTGAAAATCCAGATGGATTTGCAAGAATAGAAAATCCAATTAATGGGTATACGACAGATATATCTCTTAAAGTTGAGGATGGACATATACAGGATATTAAATTTAAAACATATGGTTGCACGGTTACTATTGCATCAGCATCTGCTTTAACAGATTTAGTGAAAGGAAAAAATCTAAAGGAAATAGTGAACAATAGAAAGTATTTAGTAACAATATTTGAATTAATGAGGGGAGAACTTGGAGATATCCCTGAGAAAAATTGGCATTGTCTACCAACTTCAATTCTTACTTTGTATACTGCTATTTTGGATTATTACAATAGGAAAAATGATGAAAAAAAGATTGTACAAATTAAAAAAATTCTAAATGATATTAATAATTATTTTATAGCAAAACAAAAAGAATTTGAAACTTGATCATTCTGCAATTTTTAATGATTATTTATTTGACAAATATAATCAAGGTTAATTTCTTTTATAAGTTTATTTGATTTTAAGATATCGCATATTCTACAAGTTTCATTAATAACTGTTTTTTTGTTTCCTCCTATAATTTTGTTGGCCGATTTCTTAATTTCTTTTGAAACTTTACCATTTGGAATTTCAAAATCTGCTCTTTTTCCTGATATATATCTTGATACAGCTGCTTCAGTTAAGCCTAGTTTTTCTGCTGCTTCTTTTTGTGATAATCCAAAATCTTGTATTAACTTTATTGCTAATTCTCTTCTTAGGGCTGGTAGGATTTGCCATACAATTATTTCACATGGGCAGTTTAGTGTCATTTTAATATAAACTATATATCAGGTTTACTATATAAATATTACCAATTGGTAATTGGCTGAGTTTATGTGTACTCTAGAATACTTAGAAAGTCATCAAAGCAAAAATGGAAAGGTTACCACTTTATTATGTGTGTAAAAAGGTTTCTTAGTATCCTCCAATTTTCAAACTAGGATCGCCTATCAGCTCCCATTCTTCTATTGTTTTTCTATCTTCATGGTGGCTATTTTCTCCCCCGATTATATTAATATAGTCGATTATAGCTTGATCATGTGCTTCTCCGAGGATATT
>MUGC01000225.1 GCA_002900535.1 Thermoplasmata archaeon M9B1D
TAATTATGAAGTGGTAATGCTAGATTATTTGGTATTTGACCCCCCATAGAAATTATTGCACCATATGGTTTTTCCTTTTCACATATATCTAGTACTCTTTCAAAAGTGAGTTCATCAAAATAGAGTTTATCACAAATATCATAATCTGTGCTTACTGTTTCAGGGTTACAATTAATCATGATTGTTTTGTAATTCATTTTATTTAAGCTTGTAACAGAATTTACACAGCACCAGTCAAATTCTACAGATGATCCAATACGATATGCCCCACCACCAAGTACTATTACTTGTTTTTTTGTTTTAAAATCTATATCGTCATTTATTCCGCTATATGTTAAATAAAGATAGTTTGTTTTTGCAGGATATTCTGCGGCTAGTGTGTCTATTTGTTTAACAACGGGAACTATTCCTAGTTTCTTCCGTCTTTTTCTTGCTAAAAATTCTTTTGTTTTTGTAATTATTGCAATTTGCTTATCTGAAAAACCTTTTATTTTAGCCTCTCTAAAAAGTGATTTTGGTATTTTTTGAAGAGAGTATTTTTTAATTTTTTCTTCAATTTCTACTATATTTTTTATTTTATAAAGAAACCAGGGATTTACACTTGATAATTTGTATATTTCTCTTATTGAGTAGCCTTGTTTTATTGCTTCAGATATTGCGAGCATTCGTTTATCAGTTGGTTGTTTAAGCTCTTTTTTAATATCATTGAAATTTACATTATTGCAAACCAGGCCGTTCATTCCTACATCAAGCATTCTTATTGCTTTTTGCATCGCCTCTTCAAAAGTACGGCCAATTGCCATTACCTCTCCAACAGATTTCATCTCTGAGCCGATGAGTTGGCTTACTTTCCTAAATTTCTGTAAATCCCAACGAGGATGTTTTACAACAATGTAGTCAAGTGCTGGTTCAAAACATGCCGTTGTTTCTTTTGTAATACTATTTTCAATATCTGGCAAAGAATACCCAATAGTAAGTTTAGTTGCAATAAATGCTAAAGGATAACCTGTTGCTTTGGATGCAAGAGCGCTACTTCTACTTAGGCGAGCGTTGACTTCGATTATACGATAATCTTCTGACTCTGGATCAAGTGCAAACTGAATGTTGCATTCACCAACAATTCCAAGATGACGTATGACTTTTATTGAAATTGAGCGTAGTTTAAAGTTTTCAGATGAAGACAAGGTTTGAACAGGTGCAACAACGATGCTTTCACCAGTGTGAATACCCATTGGATCAACATTTTCCATGGAACAAACAACAATACAATTATCATACTTGTCTCGGACGACTTCATATTCTAGTTCTTTCCAGCCTCCACAGTATTCCTCAATTAAAATTTGTTTTGTATAAGAAAATGCTTTTTTTGTAAGCTCTACAAGTTCAGTTTTGTTATAAGCCACACCTGAACCTAAACCACCAAGAGCATATGCGATACGGCACATTACTGGGTATCCGATTTTTTCTGCAACTTTTATTGCTTCATCAACACTTTTAACTGCTTTGCTGTATGGAACCTTTAAATCTAACTCCTTTATTTTTTTAACAAAAATATCTCTATCCTCGGTGCTTAAAATCGCATCTATGGGGGTACCAAGTACTTCAACTTTGTATTTTTTTAAAACACCTTTTTCAGCAAGTTCAACTCCAACATTTAAAGCTGTTTGACCGCCAAAACCAAGGAGTATTCCATCAGGTCTTTCCTTAGCAATTATTTTTTCAACAAAGTAAGCATCAATTGGTATAAAATACACTTTATCTGCTAGATAATCAGAAGTTTGAATAGTAGCAATATTTGGATTAACTAAAACTGTTTTGATTTTTTCTTCTTTTAATGCTTTAATGGCCTGGCTACCCGAGTAATCAAACTCTCCTGCTTGACCAATTCGAATAGCACCTGAACCCAGTATCAATACTTTTTTTATTTTTATTTTCCTAAATATCATTTTTTCATTGCTCTTACAAACATATCAAAAATAAACTCAGTATCATCAGGACCAGGTGACGCTTCAGGGTGAAACTGTGCACCAAAAAATGGTTTTGAGATATGAATTATTCCTTCATTTGTTCCATCGTTATTATTTACAAACCATTCACGCCAATCTAAAGGCAGGGTTTTTGCATCAACAGCATAACCATGGTTTTGAGATGTAATAAAACATCTATTTGTACCTATCTCAACGCAGGGTTGATTATGGCTACGATGCCCAAATTTTAACTTATATGTGCGAGCTCCAGCAGCCAGACCCAATATCTGTGAACCTAAACAAATTCCAAGAATTGGCGTTCCTTTATCCATTGCCTTTTTTGTATTTTCTATAGTTTTAGTACACTTTTTTGGATCACCTGGACCATTTGAAAGAATGATACCATTGCATTTATCAACTGTAAAATCATAATCCCAAGGAACCATTTTAACTGTAAAATTTCTTCTAAGAAATGCTCTAATAATGTTGTGTTTTACTCCGCAATTTACAATAATTACTTTTTTTGTACCTCCCTTATAGGTAATTGGTTTAGAAATGCTAACTTCTGATGCAAGGTTTCTCTTATTTGGGTCTTCAAAATTTATGTTTTTATTATTGTGAATGATTTTTCCAAGCATCGTTCCTTTTTTTCTAAGTTTTCGTGTTAATTCACGAGTGTCAATT
>MUGC01000226.1 GCA_002900535.1 Thermoplasmata archaeon M9B1D
TTGTTTTATTCTTTGGTGGTACAGCGTTTGTTAGAGGAACCTTTGCCTGTAAGAACTGTAGGCAGAAGGATATAGGATGTCCTGCTTATGCAATATTCAACAAGAAAAAAGAAAAGTGATTGATATGGTTAAAAATGGTTTTACTGAAGAGTTAATTGCTCCTTGTGGCATGAACTGTCGTATTTGTCTTGGTTATTTTGGATATACAGCAACTGGGGAAAAGAGAAAAATGAGATGTGTTGGTTGTAAACCAACTGGTAAAAGTTGTGCTCATCTAAAAAAACATTGTAAAAACAAAATGATTTATGAGGTTGATTATTGCTTTGAATGTAGTGATTTCCCCTGTAAACAGTTACAGAAACTCGATTCTAAATATCGTGAAAGATACAATATGAGCATGATAGAGAATCTTAAATATATTCGTGATAATGGAATGGATGATTTCCTCAAACAACAGGAGAAAAAATATCGATGTCCTGAATGTGGGTTGGGAGTCATTTGTGTCCATAATGGAATATGTTACTCATGTAAGAGTACTAATGATGATGGATAATAAAATGTTACCAAAAATAATTATACATAATTCAATAAGTATTGATGGCTCACTTACTAGATTTGAACCACATATGGGCTTGCACTATCAAATTGCAGGAAATTATAAACCAGATGCACACTTAATTGGTTCAAATACAATTAAAAAAGGTATTGAACTATACGAAGATGGTATTCCTCCAGAAGAAAAAAAAGATTTTGAAAAACAAAAAAGAAGAAAAAATCAACCTTACTGGATTATTATCGACACCCATGGAAAACTTAAAGGATTACTTCATATGTGCAGGAGATTTGAATTTTGCAAAGATGTTATTGTTTTTGTTTCTGAAAAAACACCAAAAACTTATCTTAACTATCTAAACGAAAGAAACTATGATTATCATATTGTTGGGAAAAAACAAGTGAATCTAAAAAAAGGACTTGAAATTCTTTATAAAAAATATCAAGCAAAGACTATATTAACAGATACAGGAAGAATCTTAGGCAACATTTTAATAAATAAGGGTCTTGTTAGCGAAATTAGCCTGTTAATACATCCTGTAATAGTTGGAAATAAATCATATAATATTTTTAGCGATGTTAATAAAAATTTAAAGTTAAAATTAATTAAAAAAGAAATTTTAGAAAATAATTTTATTTGGCTTGTTTACACGGTCGAAAATAAAAATAGTGCATGGGACGAGATTTGAACACGTTTTTACTAGAAATATTAATGTTTTTGTCGAGTTTTATATAATATCTTCTAGGCAAATTTTTATCTCATATAGATTCTTTAGTATTATTAGAATAAATCATAGGTTTTCTGAAACTATAAAAAAAAGGTAGAAGAGGAAGAGGTAAGTATTATTCTATTGGTTCTTATTCCTCTATTTCAGGTTCTTCAATTTCTTCTTCGATTTCTAACTCGTGTTCAATTTCGATTTCAAGTTCGACATCATCGCCTTCTGTTTCTCCAACAAGGTTTTCAACTAAATCAACAAGATAATTCCATAAATCCTGTTGTTCAATAGTTAACTCACCATAAGTTTCATTTCTTTCAATTGATAAAGTATCATTTTGTTTTTTTATCTTTAGTTTCAACTCCTGTTTTCCCTCAGTTCCATTAAGAGAGTCTACAAGTTGTCTAATTGTTTCATTGACTTCTTCCGAAGGAGTAACTTCACCAGATATTTCAACTTTTGATTTTTCTTCATTTTCAGAGCTTTCCATTATTCCAAACGCCAGCATGAATTCATTAACTAATCTAACTAGACCAGGTGGAAATACGTTTTTTACAGCTAGTCTTGTTAATATTCTATTGTGTATAAAATTAATAAAATGTTTTTGAGTTTCGAATTCCATTGTTTTTTTCAATTGCCCGGGTGCATTTGCATTTTTTTCTTTTGACAAACCTGGAGGACTATCAGGTTTAACAGCCGAAGCGTAAGAACTCACGATTAATATCGACACTGCTATAATTACAAACAAATAACTTTTTCTCATATCTCTCTTCATCTCCTTTTAAATAATTTTGTTGATTATGCTATAAAGATATTGCTGGTAAGTTTGTCAAAAAGTTAAAAATAGCAGTATGCTCCCATCGGTGGTACACCTTCAGACAAAGGTGGCTGAATGTCTGGTGTTTTCCATACATTAAAAGAAATTATTTATAAGAAAATCCTATTTTCTTTATCACATTGAAGAGGCATTATACATGACAGAAAAAACTGAACATACTCAAATTGGAATTGCATCTATTATTTTAGGAGTGTTTGGCCTAATTTTTTATATTATCGGTTGGTTTTTCTTTTCATTTGTTGATAATAGATTATATGGAATGCTAATTGGTTTAATTCTAAGTATATTAGCAATTGTTTTAGGATATATTGCAAAAAAACATGGTGACTTTTATGGCAACTATGGTATGATTCTTGGTGGTTTTGTAATTATTATAACTGTTATTATTGCAATACTAGCTACGCCTACAAGTGTTGAAATAGGATAAAAAGTAAAAAGATGCATGGAAGGGATTTGAACACCAAAATACTGGAATGATAATTATTAATATTCATTTTTTAGTAAAAACCAGTGGATATATAAAACCTGACTAACCCCACC
>MUGC01000024.1 GCA_002900535.1 Thermoplasmata archaeon M9B1D
TTTTTAAAAAATGGGTAAATTGATTGGTAGAGGGAGGTAAGAAAATAATTGGAAAGGAATTACATCAAACCGAAATACCAATCAACTCCCCACAATTAACAAATGTTAATTATAGTACATAAAACTTTCCCTCAAAACATAAAGAACATCCCAAATTATAATAATTATAGTATTAAGAATACTCAAAGACAATTTTTTATCCATCAAGATTTTACATGCTTAATATAAAGGTTATAAAACATTATTATATCTCTATAAAAAGGATATAAGAAAATAAAGAGATTTAGTTTATATTACTTGGTTTAATATTTTTTCAGAAAAAGGAAAAAGCTGAAAAAGTCTTTCAAACCACAAACTATCTAAGCATATATTCTTTGATTTACCTTGACTATCAGTCTTAATTAACCAAGCGTCATGATCACCAGTAACATTTGACTGTGTACCCCCTAAGATGATGTATCCTTTATCAGCAGTTTGCTGAGCAGAATAACCACTATCTCCAGATGTATCTCCGAAGGTTTTATCCCATAGTTTATTACCATTAGCATCAGTTTTAATCAACCAAATATCTTCATTACCCGCACCAAATGAATCTGTATATCCGGTGATAATATACCCCTTATCATTAGTCTGCCAAATAGACCAACCTTCATCGTGATTTACCCCTCCAAATGTTCTGTTCCATATTTCATAACCATTGATATCGGTTTTAATCAACCAAAAATCTTCCTTTCCAGCACCAAATGAATAAGTGTATCCTGTAATGATATACCCATCATCACCAGTCTGCCGAACAGATTGACCACATTCATCAAGCGCACCTCCATAGACCATATCCCACACTTTATTACCATTAGCATCAGTTTTAATCAACCAAACATCAGAACCTCCAGTTGCAAATGAATAAGTGTATCCTGTGATAATGTACCCACCATCAGTAGTCTGCTGAACACAATGACCCTTCTCATCATCTGTTCCTCCAAAGGTCTTATCCCAAATCTTATTTCCATTAGTATCAGTTTTAATCAACCAAATATCTTCATTACCCGCACCAAATGACAACGTTTCTCCTATGAGTATATATCCACCATCAGTAGTTTGCTGGACAGAATGAGCCCAATCAACATTTGTTCCTCCAAAAGTTTTATTCCACATTTCAATACCATTTTTATCGGTCTTAACCAACCAAAAATCACCACAACCTGTATTATAGGATAAACCTGATATACCTGTGATAATGTATCCATAGTCTGTGGTCTGCTGAACCGATTCACCATAATCATAATCTGTCCCTCCAAAAGTCCTATTCCACTCCTCAATCCCATAACTATTGGTCTTAATCAACCAAAAATCCCTCAATCCAGCACCAAACGAAGACGTCCACCCTGCAATGATGTACCCCCCATCATCTGTTTGATCAACAGATAAACACTTATCATAAGCTTCTCCTCCGAAAGTCCTACTCCATCTTTTTGATAAGGGTAAAGAAACTGGTGTTTTATCAAAAAAACGATGATTTATTTGATGTTCATTTCTGTTATAAGTTGTTAATGCAAGAGCGGTTGTACTTGAAATTAACAATAAACATATTAAAAAAATTGTAATCTTTTTACTCATAATTTTTCCCCAACAGATATAGAAATAATATACGATACTAAAACTTAAATCTTTCTTAGAGTAATTTTATGAGCAACAAAACTAAAAACAAAGAATATTTACAATAAATTATTAAATCGATTCTATTTCAATATGAACTTAAAACATACATTATATCGTTTAACATATCAATCTTATTACTTATATCTTGAAGCATATCAAGAATAGTGTCAAATATCATTAAAAAATTATGTAAGACCTCTGGCTCAAAATACAAATCATTTAGAACGAAATACAGGGAAATAGGAAAGAAAAAAAAAGAAAAATATCCGTAGAGCGGAACAGAATCTTAACAAGAATTTACTAATATTATCAATAAACAAGAGTATACTAAAATTGAAGCTAAAAAAGTTTTGATAAATTTCAACCTGATATTAAAAAAAGTCTAGAGTGGCAGCTTTCATGGCTAGATAATTTATAACTCATGTAGGAATACATTTCTCTAGAACTATATAACCGGTTGAACAAAACCAAAAGTTTTCACTAATAATATGCATAAACAACTTATTGTAATCCCAGAAAGACCATATGCATGCCATAATGGATATTCGGACATCTTTTGCCGGAGTTCTAGTAGAAGAAAAGTTTCAGACGATATAGATTTTGATCTTTTCACCAATTTTCGAACTTCTTTAAAAGAAAAATATCTACCGAGAAATATTAAAGGAATTAAAATCAACAACCATATATTAATCAATAAAAATAATCCCATTAGTGCAAGTATTGTTATTACTGAACCTAAAACATTTACATAATATGATAACTTTATTGTTTTAAAAATCCCCCATTTAACAGCAGGAGTAAATAAACCCATTTTTTTATCATCTGGTTGATCCTCGGCTTGACTTATCAGTATTAAAGCATAATGACTTATGGTAATGCCTGTTGCTGCGATAAGGAAAAAAATAGTATAAAGATCAGTAATAGTAAAGGATGTAACAAGAAAATATGAATAGACTCCAGGAATAAAAAAAATTGGAAGTGCCACAATTGAATGTAGTATACCTCGCTTCTTAAAGCGAATAGGTTCAATTGAATAACCAACACCAAGAAACGTACCAATCCAAACGAGTATACTAATTTCAATCCTATGCAATACAATACTTAAATGAAATGCTAATAAAAAAGATAAAAGAATATGTATAATAATTATAGCTCCAAGAGAACGACGTCCTAAATTTTTGACAGCTTTATACAAATGTGTTTTATAGAGTTCATCAACCTTCCAATCCGACCAACAATTTACCATGAAACCAACATTAAATAATAAAATAAAAATTAAAACTCCTTCAAGTATAAAAGGAAAAACATCTACCGCTAAAATTGAACCTACAGAATTTGCACCAATTAAAATTCCAATAAAAATACCAATAAATACAGCAGGTAGGAACTCCCAACGACTTAATGTGATATAGAGATGTAATGCTTCTCTTATTTTCATAAATCGATAAAAACATATTTATATTTAAAATATCTCTTCATTAGAGATTTAAAAAACCAAATGTTAAAAAAACATAATCGCACTTAGACAGATAAACCAATTTTTGGTTATAATAGGTTTATGAAAGATGCTGGTTTGAAAAGAAAATTTGATATTGAAAAATACACGAAAAAATATGGTGAATAAATATGGAAAAAGCAACATTTGGAGCTGGATGTTTTTGGGGTGTACAAAAAGAATTTAATAAAATTAAGGGAGTAACAAACACAACAGTTGGATATATGGGTGGAAATTTAAAAAATCCAACATATAAAGATGTATGCACAAACAAGACAAGTCATATAGAAGTTGTACAAATCGAGTTTGACCCAAAAATTGTTAATTATGAAAAACTTCTAGAACTTTTTTGGAAGATTCATGATCCAACTCAATTAAATAGACAAGGCCCAGATATTGGAACTCAATACAAATCTATCATTTTTTATCATAATGAAAAACAAAAAATTATTGCAGAAAAATCAAAAGAAAAACTTCAAAAATCAAACAAATTTAAAAAACCCATTGTTACAGAAATAAAACCGTTAGATATTTTTTACAAAGCTGAA
The DNA here is from genome assembly GCA_002900535.1 of Thermoplasmata archaeon M9B1D. Classification (GTDB taxonomy): domain Archaea; phylum Thermoplasmatota; class E2; order DHVEG-1; family DHVEG-1; genus M9B1D. The sequence goes on from MUGC01000024.1 coordinate 3,703, forward strand.
GAATATCACCAAAATTATTTAGAAAAAAATAAGATTTAGCTTTACAATAAAACCTATTACGATCAAAATAATACTAAAAAAATATATTAAAAGTGTTTTCGGTGATGTATGTTTCCAACTTGGCACACTTTGATTAATTATAAAATTAGCTAAAAAAATTAACAAACCAAATATAGATAATACAGATAAATTTATAATAATCAAATCAGAAAAAACATATAGTAGAGGGGTACAAAAACCTAATATAACAGCGGAAAACAAATAAATTAATATCGCTCCTTCTTTTGTACGATATTTCCCACCACTTACAAAACCAGTTGGTGCAACCCTATATATTATACTTGATATAAACGCAATAAATATACCTGTTAATATCAGTACACTATTTTCAGCAAATATTTCAGATATATCCATGTTTTATTCCATTTAATTTTCTATAATGATCACATTAACGGACAGTAGTAAATCTTAAAATGACGCCTGTTCCTTTTAATGTTTCTTGAATTTTATCAGCAAGTTCTAGCTCATCAGATATAGGCGCAACTTTTCCCCAATCGTAAACAAAATCATGCTCACCAATATTATGTTTTAAACCAATATCTGTTAATTTTTTAAATATAACAGATGATTTTTCTCCATCGACATTAACATAAACATCTATATAGGTTTCCATAAAAATCTCCATTTTTCATTAGCTAAATAATAGATAAAAATGTTATGATTTTATCAAATTAAATTAATCTTTTTTTATTATTTTTATAATTCTCAAAATTTTTTCAAAAAAAAGTATGTAACACAATAGAAATAATTATATTTTAAATTAAAGATATGGTATATGGTAGCTGAAAGAGTTTGAATAAAATGTCAATAAAAATAGGAAAAGATGATTTCTGTTCAAATTGCATGGAGTGGAGAGAGTACGATGAAGAAGGGAGATGCAAAGTTTGTGGAAAAATAATTAAAAAAATAATATCTGAAAACGACGAAAATGCTTACGAGAGATATAAATCAGAAACTCCTAATATTGATGACGAAGATGAAAGTGAAGCAGATTATTAGTAATTATTAAAAAACTATAATAGTAATTATTATTAGAATCCTTTTGATATCTTGCCTTAATGCATATAACATCACTTAAAGCAATACCTTTTGAATTAAAATTAAAAGAACCTTTTGCAATTGCAAATGAAACAGTTGATGTAGGATTAAATGTTTTTATAAAAATTGAAACAGATGAGGGTATAACAGGATGGGGTTGTGCAACACCGGATAGCGTTACCTCCGAAACAAATGAAACAGTAATGAAAGCATTTAACGCAGTTATTAAGGAGCTTTTAATCGGTAAAGATCCTACTAAGATACATCTTTTAAATGATCTTATCGATCAAAATTTAAAGGGAAATTCATCCTTAAAAACAGGAATAAACATAGGATTATACGACATTCTTGGTAAAAAAGCTGAAATGCCACTTTATAAGCTTCTAGGCGGCTATAAAGAAAAAATTGAAACATCAGTAACAATCGGTATCAATCCAGTTGATATTATGGTAGAAAAAGCAAAAGAGTTTGTTTCCCAAGGCTTTACCTGTTTAAAAGTAAAAGTCGGAATGGACCCCAATCAAGATATAGAAGCAGTTCTTGCAATAAGAGATGCGGTTGGTAACAATATAAAAATTCGATTAGACGCAAATGAAGGATACAACGTTGAACAAGCAATAAATATAATTTTAACTCTTGAAAATCTTGATGCAGACATTGAGATGCTAGAGCAACCTACGCCTGCAAAATACTTATTTGCATTGAAAGAAGTAACTGCTCAATGTCCTGTGCCAATTATGGCAGATGAAACTGTACTAACACTAAGAGATAGCCTCAAACTTGTAAAAATGGAAATTGCAGATATGATAAATATTAAACTCATGAAAATTGGGGGGATTACAAACGCTATAAAAGCAAACATCTTTGCAGAAATAGCAGAAATACCCGTTATGATAGGTTGTATGAATGAATCAATGGCAGCTATGGCAGCAGGCGTCCATTTTGCGTGTGCATTTAAAAACGTTCAATACGCAGATTTAGATTCAGCCCTAGATTTTGAAAAAGATATTGTTAAGGGTGGCGCAACTTATAAGGATGGGTTTGTTATTCCAAGTGAAAAACCAGGACTTGGAATAGAGGTTGATTTATAAGTGAAAGAATACAATGAGATATTCAAAGATATACCATCATACAGTCGTTTTTTAAAAGTCAATGAAATAGATGATCTGGTTAAGCATATTTCTGAATTACCTGGGGTAGGTTACAAGATAATAGGAAAAACAATAGATAATCAGCCTCTTGGAATGCTTGAAATCGGAAAAGGAGATAAAACCGCACTTATCATTGGTGTTCCACATAGTGACGAGCCTATGGGAAGCTTAGTTATAACTTTTTTAGCAAGATGGCTTGCAACACATCCTGAAAAAGAATTTTTTGGATGGAGATGGCTATTCGTTCCAATTTTAGAACGAAGAGGAATGCAATTTAATGAAGGTTGGTTTAGAATGCCTGAATCCCTTGCTGTAATGGCTAAATCAAACTTCAGGGAACCAACCGAAGATCAATACGAATGGACCTTCCCAATTGACTATGATCACTATCATTGGACGAGATCAAGACCTGAAACAATTGCTGTAAAAAAAGTATTAGAAGACGAAAAACCGAATTTGTTATGTAACCTACATCACTCTGGTTTTCATAATGCATATTATTATTTAAGCGAAAATCTACCCGAAGTTTATTCAGATCTAAGAAAGCTTGCCTCTAACTGTAGAATGCCTCTTTCATACAACACACCGGATGTTCCATTTGGTAAAATGTTTGAACCAGGTTTTTATGAAATGTATGGACTTAAGAATTATCTTAAGTACTATAAAGAAAAAGATCCAACAGTTTTAACTACAATTAAACGTGGAGCTTGTAGCGATGAATGGTATCGTGAGAAAATTGGTGGTTTCAGTTTTAACTGCGAAGTCCCACTGTATTTATCAGCAAAACTTAGAGACAAGAAAATATCAGATAAAAACTATAAAAAAATATTAGAAGAAAAACACAAAAGAGAGAAAAATCAGTTAAAATATTCGATAAAATTCGTAAATATGCTAAAAGACTACTCCGCTTTAGCAGATCCTGTTTTATTAGATGTTGCAGAAAAACATATTATAAATGCACAAAATTCATTAGATCATGAAAAGCGAATACTTGAAAAAACAGAGGATAAAAAAATAACCAACGCGGAGGTCTTTGAACACGAAGTACTAGCGGATATATTCGGTTTATTTTTCCTAGGGCAAATTTGGCGAGTTGCTGAGAGTATATGCATTAAAGGTGGAACTCAAAAAGTCTGTCAGCTTATGGAATCATTGGATATTGAAATTAAATCTTTAGGAAAAAGCGTACAAGAGAGAGGTGGTTTTTATCAGCTTCCAATTAGAAATTCAGTTAAAATGCAACTAGGGAGTATCCTCATTTTTGCTGATGCAATTAAAAAAAGATAAAAGATTTTTAAAAAATTATTATTCATCGTTATCAAAAGCAAATCCAACACTTGCTAAGCTACTACTATTTTTTCTAATTTTTCCATAATTATTAGATTGTTTAGAAACAACAACGGGGGTTTCTCTTTTCTTTACAAGATTAATTAATTTTATAGTAATATCCCCTTTATTATCACCCATAATTAACCTCTTAAACCGTTCTAAAATTTTTACTTATATAAATATGGTTTAATTCACCTTTATAATCTTTTCTGTTCACCTTAACATTTCGATAAAAAAGTATTTGAATATATCCCAGTTGCCATGTTGATTCTATGTTTGATTCTGGAGGCATTATACGCGAATTAGAACTTTTCGATCTTAATAGAGTAATAGAGTTAGAAAGAAAATGTTTCGATGAATATAATGCATATAGTTCTAAACAATTTACATATTTAATAAAAAGTGCAAACAGCTGCTGCTTAGCAGAAATAAATAATGATTTTATAAGAGGATTCATAATTGTACTTTACAAAAATAGATCCAATGTAGCTGGTATAGAAACTTTAAATGTTGATCCAAAATTCAGAGGAAATGGAATTGGTAAAAAACTTTTGATGTCTGCTGAAAAAGAGATGCATGTTAAGCACATTAGAAGAATAAGATTAGAGGTATCAACTGGAAATATACCTGCTATCCGCTTATATGAAAAATCTGGTTTTAGAAAAACAGCAATTTTAAAAAATTATTACAAATATCAATATTTTGGAACGCACAATGCTTTTAGGATGATTAAAGAACTTACAACCTAAAAATTTATTTTTGACTCATCTAAGGAACTCCAATTTTCGTTTTTCAATTCACAATAACCAGTGGTATAACTTTTAATAATCTTTAAAATATTTTTTCTAAAATATCTTGGTATCTGCCCCAAATCTGAATTTTCCTTATTTATATGAATTTTTTCAACATGATCTATAGGTTTCACACTAGGAATTTTGCCTTTTTCTCCAATAAGATAAAATGATTGGTTTTTTTCATCTTCGTCTAGACGTAAATTTTTAGGATTAATTCTTTTTGTAAAAAGTTCAATATCTTTCCCTTTAAAATTCATTATTTTTGGATCTACGTTATTTGCTAATAAAAATAATAAAACTCCCATACACTTTGAACAATTTCCACATGGAACTATTTCATTATTTTCAATATGACAAGAATGACAAGAACGTTGTAAACTAGCCAAGTCAGGATATCTTTTTGTAAGAATTCTTTCTACTATTAACCCAGATATATTCCTAAGAGCTGACCATTGATATAGTCCTAGTAATCTTTTATGATACCATTCATTCATCAATAGGTCATAATCCTGATGTTGATCATAAACACCAAAATAATGATGGATTTCTCTATATACGGGTTTAATTTTAAGATCATCGAATTCACTCCCAATTAGAAGATTACCAATTTTTTTTTCTAAAAATATCGGTAGAAGCGAAAAAACATAAAAAGGAAAGATACAAAGTCTGACAGGGTAAGTATCTGCTCGTATTTTACGATGATCAGATCTTATAAACTTTAAGTTGTCAAGCATGAAAACATAAAATCTATCAACATTTGTCCAAACTTTTTGAGTATCAGGTTGGTTTTTTTTATGATAACGATAAGCTGTAAGAGCGGTCCTCCAATGACCTCCACTTTCATTTATATATAGGGGATAAACATTTGCACCTATTTCTTTTAGAATACCATAGGTTATAAGACTTTCTTTTCCACCACTTGATAGAACCCCACAATTATTGAAATTAAAATCAGTTGAAATAAATATATTATCTGTAACTTTTTCAGGTAAAAAAACAGCTTTTGATTCAGCATCTCGTGGCTTAACTTTTTTTTCATCAGGCAAAAAATCTGGTAAAATATAATTTGTTCGTCTTCTAAGTATTTTGTTTACAAAAATATCTCTACTAAATATTTTATTTAACTGATTTAAAATCTTAAAATCTTCTTTTGAAATTGGAAATTTTAGAATAAATTTTTTTGTAAAAAGACCATAGTTTAATAGAGGCATACAAAAAGCAAGTCTAAGAAGCGGTATATTTTTATGATTTACATCTTCATCGTATTTGAGAATTATTTCAAAATTAACTTTTTCATTATTAGTTTTATTTAAGGTAATGTTAGATTTAACTGTTTGATGATTAATACTGGGGTTAGATATTTCAATAGAAGAAAAACATATAAAATCATTTGAATTTTTTTTCAACTATAGCTCCTCCAGAGAAACAATAATTTCTCCTACACCTTCTGACAAGGGCTCTACTATGGGTACATTAAAAAATTTATTGAATTTATTTTTTAATTTAAAAATTTCATTTTTTTGTAAATTTTCTCTATTTATACCTATTCCAATTAAAGGTTTTTCAGTAAGAAGTTCCGCAATTTTTACAACTCTTTTCGGATCAGGCATTGGATATTCAGGGAAACCATCTAGATGCATTCTACCAGGTGCATCAACTAAAATAAAACCGTGAATATTTCCTGCGGCAAGAATCTCAAAACCTCCAGGAAAAAAGGGATGAACTAAACTACCCTGTCCCTCAATTATCATGAAATCTGGTTTTAAATCCTCCCATGAATCAATAATTGCACCCTCAATACCACCTGCAACAAAATCATTTATAAGAGCATCCAAAACAACACCATGTTCCCATCCTTGAATCCAACCGGTTTGACCAGTATAAATCATATCGCATTTTTTACCACGTTTATTTAACTCTTCATTTATCATGACTGCAATTGTTCTTTTACCAATAGCAGAATCTGTACCAAGAATTGCTACTCTTTTAGATTTGACATTCTTTATGTCCCCAGTGTAAAACCTTTTATGGTCTCTAAAAATCTTACGAACATCGGTAATAGTACACCTATTTTTTTTAGCAAGTTTAACAAAAGAAGGGTTTTCAGATATGAATTCATGTAGGCCAGAAACGACATTTAACCCCTTTTCAAGAGCCCATTTTATAGCTTTGTCGTATCCTTCAGGCAGTATCCCACCTTCAGATACTGCACCCACAATAAAATTAGTGGAACCAGTTTTTTGTAAAGCTTTTTCTAAATTATTGAAAAGTGGTATGTCTCTTTTTTTACCATCTAAAATTTCACCAGCATCACCCTCAGACAAAGAGGAGTCAACTACGCAGGCAACATCAAAACGTTTACTGTAACGAACAAGACCATGTGCAGTTTTACCATCAGCGCTAGCGAATAAACGATCAGAATAAACAATAGCTTTGTTTGCGTCCATTGTTATCACTCCCAGTTAAAATCATATTTGTATTATTAAGCTAAGGTTATTTCCTACCTGTTAGAACGACAACATATCGATCATTGGGTAAAGGTTCCTTTTTATGCCGCTCAACAAGAGCAATTAAACCTGCAGTACTTGCAGGCAAAACACTTAATCCTTCTAAATCGCGAAGCATTTTTGAATACATCATCATATTTTTGTCACTGGTGTTTGCTGCCCAACCACTCGACTCGCGAATAGCAGCAAGTGCATAATCTCCATCGATAGAACGCCAATTAATTAATGGTTCATTAACAGAAGTCTCATGAATTTTATCAGGTTCCAAATCTTCACAAGTCGGAAGATTTTTTATAAACGCTTGTACAATTGGATTTTTACCAAAAGCAGA
>MUGC01000227.1 GCA_002900535.1 Thermoplasmata archaeon M9B1D
AGAACAGAAAAAGAAATGCCTGCAAGAAATGAAGAAATTCATCATGCAAAACAAGAAGGAATAATTTTTAAATTATTAACAAACCCTGTGGAATTTATTGGCGATGAAAAAGGGAAATTAAAAGCAGTTAAATGTATCGAAATGAAGCTAGGAGAACCTGATGAATCAGGACGTAGAAGACCTATTCCAATACCAGATTCTGAATTTACTATAAAAATAGACACCGCCCTCGTAGCAATTGGTCAGAACCCAAATCCTCTTGTTCCAAAGTCGTTTAAAGAGCTTGAAACAGAAAAATGGGGCAATCTAAAAGTTGATGAAGAAGGACAGACAACTGTAACTGGTGTGTTTGCAGGTGGAGATATCGCAACAGGCGCTGCAACCGTAATTCTTGCAATGGGTGCAGGTAAAAAAGCTGCACGAGCAATTGATGAATATTTAAAAAATAAAAGAAAATAACATTATATCTCTAATCTAATAATTTTACACTATTTTTTTCTTTTTTGCAGCTTTAATTAGCCCATCAAATAACGGAGCTGGTTTCAAAGGTCGAGACTTGAATTCAGGATGAGCTTGTGTACCAACAAAATATGGGTGTTTTGGTAGTTCCATAAACTCCATTAAAACACCGTCGGGACTTCTTCCGGAAAACACAATTCCACAACGCTCTAATTTTTCAACATACTCTGGATTTACTTCATAGCGATGACGGTGTCGCTCAGAAACATTATCTGAGTCATATAATTTTTGAATAATGCTTCCTTTTTTCAAAATAGCAGGATATGCACCAAGACGCATTGTTGCACCATATCTTGACTCCTGTAAAATTGTAATTTGTTCAGGTATAAAATCAATTACAGGATGAGGTGTTTTTTTATCAATTTCGGTAGAATGAGCATCTCTCAAACCACACGCGTTACGGGCGTATTCAACTACAGCAAGTTGCATACCAAGACACAAACCAAGATAAGGTATTCCATTTTCACGACAATAACGAATTGTTGCAATTTTCCCATCTATTCCGCTGAGACCAAAACCACCGGGTACAATAATTCCATCAAGATTATCTAAATTTCTCAAATTCCTCGGATCATTTTCAAATTCTTTTGAGTCAATCCAACTAATTACTGGTTCCACATTATTGTTCCATGCAGCATGTTTAACTGCTTCTATAACACTAATATAACTATCAGATAGCTGTGATGTGCCTATATCAAAATATTTACCAACAATACCAATTTTTATCGTATTTTGCAGTCTACTTATTTTCCTTATAAAATTTTTCCATTCCTCAAGATTATTAGTATCTTTTCTAAGATTTAGTTTTTTAAGAATCTTTCTGCAAAGATCTTGTTTTTCAAATAGTAAACTAACTCCATAAATGTTATCAACATCTTCATTGCTGATAACATCATCCGGATGAACATTACAAAACATAGCAATTTTTTCACGGCGAACATTATCAAGAGTTTTTTCAGAACGTGTTATAATAAAATCAGGCATAATGCCTATTTCACGAAGTTGTTTTACAGAATGCTGAGTTGGTTTTGTTTTCGCTTCACCAAGTGCATCAAGCATTGGGACATATGTCACATGAACAAAAACAACCTTGTCACCTCCTTGTTTCATCTGACGAACAGCTTCTAAAAATAAAACGTTTTCATAGTCGCCAACTGTTCCCCCAATTTCAACAAGAACAAAATCCCAACCGTTCTCATTTGCAGGACGACGAATACGAACCTTAATTTCATCTGTTACATGAGGAATCGGCTGAACAGTTTTCCCTAAATATTTCCCTTTACGCTCTTTATCGATAACTGCACTGTAAACTTGACCTGTTGTAATATTGTGGTATTTTGGAATGTTTATATCTAAAAAACGTTCATAATGACCAAGATCTTGGTCAATTTCTCCACCATCTTCTGTTACCCATACTTCTCCATGTTCAGTGGGTCTAAGGGTACCTGCATCAAAGTTCATATATGGGTCAATCTTCATTGCTGTAGTCTTGTAACCATGAAGTTGCAAAATCTTTCCAATCGAAGCGGTAGTAATCCCCTTTCCTAATCCAGAAATGACCCCGCCTGTTACAATTATATAATTTACCATCCCTATCAACAGGCAAGGCGAATGGATTTAATGATTTAAAGCATTTCGCTTTTAAAATTCTAAAAACCCGCATTTGTGAAAAACCAAAATTATTATTAATAACACTAATAAAAATAAAAGAAAGATACAAGTTCTAAGCAACTATAAAGTTGCTACAGTAATTGTATTTACTTGTATCAATAGATTTCTTTATTTCTTTGTCGTCAGAGATATCTCTATAGACGATACGTTGGAATTTCTACCCTCTTCGTTAGTAATGCTTTCAGTTCCGATCTTGATATCTTTTACTTTTGCATTTGTTACAAACCGGTTCCTTGTTATTTCTGCAGTATCAACTGCACGACTGATTGCTCTACCACGTGCTTTTATTATTACTTCTTGTGAACCGCCGTTGAACTGTGTAACTACAGCAAGCACATAGCTCATAGGTGGTTTGTTTCCAACATATATTGTATTTTCGTCGGGATTTACTTCTTTTTCTGCCATTATTTTACCTTCCTGTTCT
>MUGC01000228.1 GCA_002900535.1 Thermoplasmata archaeon M9B1D
CTCAAACAATTACCTAAACCTGAGCAATCATCCAAGATTAATACAAGCCGCAATTGATGCTGCAAAAAAATTTGGAGCAGGATCAGGATCAGTAAGAGCCATTGCAGGTACCATGGCACTTCATATGGAAGTTGAAAAAAGACTCGCAAAATTCAAGGGAACCGAATCATCATTAATTTATCAGACGGGGTTTGCAGCAAACGCAGGACTAATACCACAACTCGCAGGTAAAGAAGATGTAATTATTTCAGATGAACTTAACCATGGAAGTATAATTGATGGAGTAAGACTTACAAAAGCAGACCGAGCAGTATTCAAACATAAAGATATGAGTGAACTAGAAAAGGTTTTAAAAGAATCAGATAAAAAATACAGAAGAATTTTAATAATTACAGACGGAGTTTTTAGTATGGATGGCGATATTGCACCGATGGATAAAATCGTAGAATTAGCACAAGAATACGGCGCAATGACATATGTCGATGACGCACACGGAGAAGGAGTAATAGGACCAGATGGACGAGGAATAGGAGCACACTTTGGAATAGAAGGAAAAATAGACGTTGAAATGGGAACCTTTTCAAAAGCCTACGGCGTTGTAGGAGGACTTATTGCAGGAAGCCAAGACCTTGTAAATTTTGCTTATAACAAATCACGTACATGGCTACTTTCTGGTTCACATCCACCAGCAGTTGCTGGAGCTCAATTAGCTGCAATTGATGTACTTGAAACAGAACCAGAACATGTTAAAAACCTGTGGGATAACACAAAATATTTCAAAAAAGAACTTGTAAACATGGGATTTAATACCGGAGATAGTGAAACACCAATAACACCTGTAATAGTTGGTGAAAGCTCAAAAGCAAAAGAACTTTCAAACAATCTCTTCAAAGAAGGAATATTTGCATTACCAATAGTCTTCCCAATGGTTGCAAAAGATAAAGCAAGAATCAGAACCATGATGAATGCAGGATTAACAAAAAAAGACTTAGACTTTACACTTGATAAATTCGAAAAACTAGGTAAACAGCTAGAGATTATCTAATCATGGAAACAATATTTCAACATATAGCATTACAGTATAAAAATAAAAAACAAGCAGATATCTTTTTTAAAAAAATTCTAGGTCTTACTTTAATAAAAAATTTCAATGTTTCAAAAAAACTCACTAAACAAATATTTAACAAATCTGAAGAAGTCGAAGTTTTTTTATACGGAAATGATAGCATTCACTTTGAAATTTTTATCACAAAACAAAAACAATTGCATGTTTTTAATCATGTATGCATAAAAATAGAAGACAAAAAAGAATTTTTTTTTTCAATAAATGTAATGAATACAAATTAAAACCATATTATGTAAAGAAAGAAGACAAAAAACTTCTATTTCTTAGAGATTATTCAAATAATCTTTATGAAATAAAATAAAAATATATTTTATTTCCTTGGCCATCTTGCTTTCTTTTTTTGGTTTAAAATCTTATCAATAATTGTTTGCTCATCTCCTTGAACTAAGTTACTATCTTCATATTCGTTCCTTGTATGTTTTTTAAGTGCTGCTTCAACAGCTTCACCCTCTGCTTCAACGATTATTTCCTCTTCATATTTTTTTTGTTCAGTTTGCGTTTCTTTTTCAGGTTCACCTGATTTTATATCAACTTTAACATCCATCGGTTCTTCTTTTTTATGTTCGTCATCAGTTTTCTCAGATAGGATCTTTTCTTCTGTTGCTTCAAATATGGCAGGTTCTTCATTTTCTTTTTCTTTTTTTTCAAAAAATGTAAGTTCTTCTGTTTTTTCCTCAGATTTTGTATAATCTTGAGGTATTTTTTCATATAGAGATTCTTCAGATGGTATTTTTTCTGGTAGAGATGCCTTTATTTCTGTTTCTTTAGTTTCGACTTCTTTTAATTTATATCTGCTTGAAAAAAAGTTAAATGCATCATTTAATAGATTTTTTTCTTCTAGTGTAGGTATCCAGATATATTCATTTTTGTCTAAATCTAAAAATACATTTGTTGCTTTTGAATCGAAATGTGCAAGAATTGCAAGATTACCAGTTGATTTATCTCGTATTAGTTCAAGTCTTATATCAAGCTTATTTTGTTCTGTCATACTCTTCAATCTCTCCAGACCAGGATATACTATAGGTTATTAAAACTTATAAGTTACATTTTTTAAAAGAATTAATCAAAAAAAACATTATTAAAAGCAGGTAAGAATCAAACTATTTTTTAATCTAGAGAACCTTGATGATATATTTTGAAATATGTTAATAATTCTTGATTTTAAGTTACTAGATTGAGTTTCAGTATCTTTATTATTTAGTATATCATTATTATTTGAGTATTTATTCATAATAATATTTCCATTATTATTATCTTTAACTTGACAGTTTATTATCTGATTTTCAGATGAACCTGAAAAATATATTCCATGTACATTATTATTATAGATTTCACAGTCGGAAATTATATTTTTATCATTTGATTTTGCTACTGCATCTATTCCAGTGTGAGTGTTTTCATAAAATTCGCAATCAGAGATAGTATTAAATGATGAATACTGAAGCTCTACCCCGTCACAGTTATTATAAAAAACACATTTTAAAATTTTATTATTGTTACATTCCGAGTTTTGACTTCCTAAAAGAGCAATTCCTTCATCTTCACACCCTTTGAACACGCAATTTTGTATTGTATTGTATGAAGACCAAATAGCAATTCCTACAGGAGTATCATAAATATTACAATCATCTATTAAATTATTAGAAGCAGTAATTTTTACGCCTGAGGAATAGAGGCCAGAGGCTCCATTAGTTATTGTTAGGCTCTTGAGAGAGGAATCTGGAGCCCCTAGACAAATGGCGTTTTTGTTTTTTTCCGAGATGGGATTTATTAAAGTATAAGTCTTATCTTCACCAATTAGGTTAATAGATTTTCTAATGTCAATTATTTCAGAGTATTCTCCATTTTTGATAAAAATTGTATAACCTGATTTTGCATTGTCAACTGCTTCTTTTATAGAAATATAGTCACCTGACCCATATTTATCAACTACAATAATCTGGATTCCTTTATCTATTGCTGTTACGGTTATTACTGATAATAGCTGCATAAAAAAGAAAAAAATTATTAGTATCGATGTTAGTTTAGTTTTTCCCTTCATCCTACCATACCACGTTAGCCACTAGCGTGTTATTTGCTAACGTAGTACTTTCTTTAAAATACAATATTTAAAGTTTATTTGTTAAAATGTCAAAATGAAAAAAATAACAATGTCAATAAATAATAAAGCCATCAAAACGTTTACACATAGATAAAATCTTATCACGAATTATAGTAGAACAATCAAAAGAAATTGTAATATAATCATCATAAGAAACATCAAGTACATGAGTTTTTTCATATATCCAAGAAACAAAAGATTGAGTATCCTTATTAATAGGTAGCCTAATCTTACAATTAACCAATTGCGGCAAAGAATCATATAATAACTCAAGTAACAAGTCGACACCATGTTTATTCTTAACAGAAATAGAGACAACTTTTTTATCATTTACAAAATCCTGATTTCTAATTAAATTAACCCTTGAATTCAGAGCTTCCTGAGAAATCAGATCGCATTTATTTAAAACAATAATAATAGATGCATTAACACCAATTTCTACAAGCTCATTAAAAGAAACTCTAAGCTTATTCAAAACAATATCTTCATCCTCACTTATATCAACAATCAATAAAACAACATCTGCAACACTAATCTCCTCAAGAGTTGAATGAAAAG
>MUGC01000229.1 GCA_002900535.1 Thermoplasmata archaeon M9B1D
ATTATTGCATCAAAAATGGTCATACCCGATGCAGATGAGCTACTAATTTCTCTTAAAAAATCTGGTAGATGTTCTTCTGCATCTTTTTTTCTTTTTGATTTTATATGGTTATAAAAACCAATTGGTCCTATAGCTGTTAATATTCCAAATACAACAAAATCCATTCCTGATAAAGCATTAGCGGGAATTTGAAAAGCACCTATTAACATTAAAAAACCAATAAAAAATAAAAAAAAGGAAACACCAATTGAAACACCTATAATAATAAGTATATTTTTATCTTTGCCGTAAATCTGATTCGCATCGTATTTTTTATGCAAACTTGGAAGCTTCATACAGCCTCTCCCATTCCAGAACTCATTAATACATAAAATCCGAAATACGCCATTGGAAGTACCAGTAATGCAATTATATATAAGAAATCAAAAGCAATACCTGTACTACTTGTAAGTCCCATAATAGATATAATAATTGTTAAAAAAAGCGGAAATGCAATAACTGTTACAACAAATGCTTCTGCCATAATTGCAAGTGATTCAAGGTTTCTTTTTCTATCAACTAAATCTGTAGCCATGTATCTTTCTACGCATCTTTCAAAATATGGTCCAAGTTCACTTCCAGATTGTATTGTAGATAAAATTCCTTGTATAAATTCTTTAAATTTAGTTGAAGGAGAAATTTTAATTGCGTTTTGCATTGCTGTAACTGTATCAACACCCATCATGTTTATTTCCGTTGTAATTTTTTTTGCTTCTTTTTGTATTTCTCCATAAAGCTCTACTTTTGATAACGCCTCAAATATCTCAGATGGAGATATTCCTGCAACTGACATAGTATTTATGAAATTTGCAGCATAAGGTAGAAATCGATCTATTTTTTTACCTCTTGATTTTGCTTTTGAGGCAGGTAAACTTATGTAATAAAGCCCGATTGAAATTGGTATGACACATGAAACAATTAGCATTAACATAGCAGTTATTGGATGAGGAACGATTAGATATAATATTAGAAGCGAAACAAAAGATGTAACATATCCAATAATTAGATTCATTAAAACCATTGAATAGTATTCTTGATACACCATGGGAATGTCTGCTTTTTCAAGTAGTTTATTTTTTGTTGTTTCGCTTATGTTAAATCTTTGAAATATCTTTGAGAAAGTTCTTCTACAAAAACGAGTGTAATTTGTTGATTTCATACTTTGGACTCCTCCTTTGCTTTTTTAATTAACTGCTCAGGGTGTTTGCTATAAAGGTTTACTATTCTTCCAACTTCTTTGTAATCTCTTAAATTGTTTTGTAGCATCCAAGAAAGTATCAGTTTTCTATTTTCTAATTCTTCTTCTAATTGTTTATCAGTCCAATCATTTTGTTGTTTGATATTGTTTAAAACTTTACTTGAACCTGATGATTCAAATCTATCATCTGTTTTTGAAACCCATTTATAAGGCTCCATAAAAATCAGCTGATTTGTATCTGGATCAAGTTTCACAATTTCTGTTACGCTTGTCATCCTTCTAACTGTTTTTCCTTTTATGTCAACTGCATTTTGGAAAACTATTACATCAAGAGAAGTTAGAAGAGCTCTAGGTAAAGATATAGGTGGATTTTCAAGTCTTTGAATGAGTGTATGAATGTCACTTGCGTGAACTGTTGCATATGATGTGTGGCCTGTTGCCATTGCCTGAAATAAGCTATATGCTTCTTTCCCACGAACCTCGCCGACCATTACTACTTTCGGTCTTTGTCTAAGTGCAGCGCGTATTAAATCAAACATGTCAATGTCTTTACCGGTTTTATCATCCGAAGCAGAAAACCCTTCACGAGTGGTTCCTGCTATCCAGTTTTTATGAGGGAGATTCACCTCACGGGTATCTTCAATTGATACAATTTTATGTTGACCTGGAATAAAAAGCGATAATGCATTTAGTGCTGTTGTTTTTCCACTTGCAGTTCCACCGCAAAATAAAATTGATGCTCCTTTTTCTATTGCCATCCAGAAATATGCAGCCATTTCAGGTGATAAAGATTTATAGTCGATTAAATCAATAGGTGTTAAAGGATTTTCTTTAAACTTACGAATTGTAAAAGTGGAGCCTTTTGTCACAGTCCTAGCAAGTGTTGTTTGAAGTCTTGATCCATCTGGTAGTTTTCCATCAACAATTGGTGAATAAATTGAAATTTGTTTTCCAGATATTTGTGCGAGACGTACGACAAATGAATTTAATTCAGATTCATTTTCAAATTGTACATTTGTCGTTATCGCATTATATTTTTTATGATAAATAAAAACAGGTACGTCTTGTCCATCACATGAAATATCTTCGATTCCTTCATCTTCCATTATAATGTCAATTTTCCCATATCCTAGAAAATCTCGGAAAATATGATAAAATATTTTATCTTTTGATATTTTTTCTTCTGCTCCTAATTCTTCCTTGTTTTTTTTCGTGTCAGGTTCTCTTTTGGAAAATAATGGTTTCTTTTCTTCTTTATCTTTTTTGGAAAATAAGGATTTCTTTTCTTTTACTTCTTTATTTTCTTCAGCTTTCTTTGAAAATAATGGTTTCTTTTCTTCTTTATCTTTTTTGGAAAAT
>MUGC01000025.1 GCA_002900535.1 Thermoplasmata archaeon M9B1D
ACCATAATGATCACCTGCTTTTTCGGCAACACCTGTTGCACAGTCATAAAACGATGCGTTGTCCAGCTCGAGTTTTAATGCTTCTTCAAGGTTTTTCTTTGATATTACACCTAAATCAACATTAAATTCATTGGGGTTCCAGTCTTTTGCTTCAACGAAAAATCTTTGTGGTGCACCACAAAAGGGGCATTGTGTTGGTGCCTCATTTCCAATATATGGGTCTCCACATATTCTACATCTAAATACTTTTACTTTTAGCATGTTTTTCTTCCTTTATTTATTTTATACATTTCATTGGCATACCACAGCAAAATGGTGTTGCCTTTGGTTCTTTATCAAATTCAATTATGCTGCAGCTACATTCTTTCATTTCACATTGGCATTCATATTGTATAGGTTTGTTGCTTACTTTACAACCACAACTTTCACACATAAGTTTATTCCTCCCTATTTTTTTAAATATATACCAATTTTTCGTCCAATATCCTTTGCATTATTTAACTCTTCCTCATCGGGAATATAATTTATATTAATACTATCAAATGGTATATCCCATGACAAATCTTTTAGTATTTTTTCAATTTCACCTACCGCCTGGCCCCCCCAACCATAGGATCCAAATACAAACCCTATTCTATTTCTAGGTCTGAGACCTTTTAAATATGTTAAAAACCCACCCATAGATGGCATCATACCATTGTTTAGTGTGGGCGATCCAAGAAGTATAAGTTTTGAATCTTGGATATCAGTAATAATATCTGAAATGTGAGTGTTTTTAAGGTTTCTCATATTCACAGGAATACCTGACTCACTAATTCCTTCATACAAAGCATATGCAATTTTTTCAGTTGATCCCCACATTGAATCATAAATTATTAAAGCCTTTTTTTCTGCTTCAAAGCTTGCCCATTTTTTATATTCTTCAATTATTTTTGGAATACGAGAGCGCCAGATAATACCATGACTTGGTGCAATCATATCAAATTTAAGTCCAGATACTGCTTCAAGCGCTTTTTTCACCTGATCTCCATATGGCATTACAATATTTGCGTAGTATTGTGCTGCTTCTTCACGCAGTATTCCCCATTCGATTTCATCATCAAATCGTTCACTACTTGCAATATGTTGACCAAAGGCATCATTTGGAAGAAGAAGTTTATCGCTTGGAATATATGTCACCATTGAATCGGGCCAATGAACCATTGGAATATGAACAAAGTGAAGTGTGCGCTTACCGATGTTTAAAGTATCACCTGATTTTACAACTCTAAAGCCTAAATCTTTTTTGTAATGTCTAAGTAATCCTTTTTCACCACGTGTTGAAGTAATAATCTTTGCATCGGGTGCTTCTTTTTTCATTTTAGGAAGTGACCCTGAATGATCCATTTCAACATGATTCGAGACAATGTAGTCAATTTTTTGAGGGTCAACAATTTCTTTGATTCTTGCTAGCATTTCGTCAAATAAATAGTGCTTGACAGTATCTACTAGTGTTATTTCTTTGTCAACTATCAGATAAGCATTGTACGTTGTTCCACGTTGGATTTCATATCCATGAAAGTTACGAAGATCCCAGTCTATTCCACCTACCCAGTAAATATCCGGTTTAATTTCGACTTTATTCAGCTTTATCACTCCTTTTTACTAAATGATGTTTTTGGTGCGCCACAAACAGGGCAGACCCAGTCATCAGGTACATCTTCAAAAGCAGTACCTGCAGGTACGCCATTATCAGGGTCGCCTAATTTCGGGTCGTAAATATATCCACATACGTCACATACATATTTATCCATCTTTTTTTCCTCCTTTTTTTCATTTGTTTTATCAATTTCTCTAAAATATGTTGGTGCAGTTTTTGGTGAATAACCACCTTTAACTTTATGATAATACTCATAGGTCATTGGCTCTTGTTTTCCAAAAAGCATTGCATCTTCAATAAAGCATTGCATCTTCAATATTTGCAATAAAAACTGTATGGGTTCCTACATCAACTTTATCAATTACTATTCCTTCAATACAGCCTATCGAATAATCCTTAACAATTGGAACTTTTGTTTTTCCAAGTTTATATTTAGTATCAGCAAATTTATCTATATCTCTTCCTGATTTAAAACCAAATTTACCAATAAATGTCATAGGTGCCTCAACAGATAGAATTGACATTGTGAAAACTTTAGATTTAGAAATATATTCATGTGTTAAATTTTGTTTATTAATGCTTATTGCAATTGTTGGTGGCTCAGCTGTCACCTGAAACACTGCATTTGCGATTTGCCCATTATATTTACCATTGTTTTTTGAACAAACAACGTAAAGTCCATATGATATTTTATGCAGTGTTTTTCGGTCCATTTTAACTACCTTTTTTTAAACATTCTTTGCATATTCCTTTTATGTATCCATGAATTTCTTCAACTTTATGTCCAAATTCTGACATTTTTTTAATATTAGGGCAACTTATATCAATATCAACTATCTTTCCGCATTTTTTACAGTAGAAATGATGATGCATTCCATGTGGAATATCATATCTCAGTTCTGAACCTGAAATTGTTATTGCTTGTATTATCCCATGTTTTTGTAAAGCAACAAGTGCATTGTAGACTGTTGTTTTAGAAAGAGACGGATTATTTATCTTAAGATCAGAATAAATCTGATCCGCGGTGGGATGTATGCAATTTTCATCTAAATACTGAAGGACAATAAGCCTTTGAGATGTAATTTTTAAATCATTTTTTTTTAATATTTTAACATATTTTTCCAAATAATCCACCATCAAAATGTAACAATTACTAAATTGTAATTATTACAATTTTACACGAAATACAAAATACAGTATTTAAAGTTTTTGGCCATTGGAGAGATTAACAAGAGGTATGCTCAATTGCGCTATTTGGGCAAGCATTTACACAAGCACAACACTCTATACATTCACCAACATTTTTACAAACAGCTTTACCATCAACAACTTCAAAAATTTCAACAGGACAAGCAACAGCACATTCTCCCGTTCCTGTACACTTATCAAGATCAATAGTAATCTTTATTTCTCCTTCTTCATAATCCTTCTTCATTATCTATAAAACCCCCCATTAATATTAACTAATGATAATTAGAAAATAGTATTTTAGAGTTTCTTTAAAAATTAATCAAAAAAAATTATGACTTACACTCCACACATATATTGTTAAAACTCATTTTAACAATATTTTCGGTTTGCTGAGTTATACAGTTTGAAAGGTTACATCTACCATATATTTTTATAATGTTTGAAATAATTATAGTTTACATAACAAGTTTTTTATAAGATAATTGAGATATTGAAAATAGGTTTCATAAACCTAGCCATCCAAAGGGGGAGAAAAAAATGAAAAAAATATATTGTATATTTGTAATTTTAGTTTTTTTAGCTAGTTCTACCTCTGGGATGCTAATAAAACAAGATTCAATTCTCAAAACAACTAATAAATCAGATAAATATTTTGAACAAGATGAGTATAATTCCAGATTTACTATGAATCTGGATGATTTACCATCTCAGTTCAGCTGGAAAAATTTAGGTGGAGACTGGATGACACCTGTAAAAGATTGTTTCGGATGTGGATCTGGTTGGGCAACAAGTGCTTTGGATGTTTTTGAAGCAGCAATAAATATTGCCAAGGGTGATCCTAATTTTGATCGTGATTTATCCGAGCAATATATTTTATCATGCCTTCCTGCAGCAGGTTCATGTAGTGGCGGGTGGATGAGCAAAGCAATTGAATATATTAAAAGTACAGATCCCGGCCCTACAGGTAATGGAATTAATGGATGCCCTCTTGATTCATGTATGCCTTATCAGATGGATGATACTATTCCATGTAGTGATAAATGTGAAAACTGGGATTATTACACAGATCCCCCTCAGGAAGATAATATCCTCTGGCAGATTAAAGATTTTGGTGTATCTTCATTTTCTGAGGACAGCCAAGAAGATTGGAACACAATGAAATTATGGATAATAACTTATGGCCCAATTGTTGCAGATATTTATGCTAGTAGCAGTTACATTAACTATTGGCAATCTCATCATGATGTAAGTGATGTTTACCAGTTTGATGATTCCGGTACTTCCAATATTGGTATTGCAATCTGTGGATGGGTTGATGACCCAGATATTCTTAATGGCGGTTACTGGATTTTAAAACATAATTGGGGCTCAGGTTGGGGTTATGGCGGTTATGCAAATATCGCATATGGTTGTAATAGTCTAGGAACCAGGGATGTTACATGGGTTCTCGCACCAGTTTGGGTAGAGGACCCAGACCACCCAATACCAGATATATTTGTTTTCTCAAATTTTGATTATAGTCCAAAATATATTCATCCAGGCGATGAAATAGATTTTACAGATAGCTCCCAAGGTGATATCGTACTCTGGGAATGGGATTTTGATAGCGATGGAGTTATTGATTCAAATAAGAAAAATCCAACTAAAACATATACTCAAGAAGGAGAATATCAAGTTACTCTAACTGTAACAAACCAGGGTGGCATAAGTAATTCTTTATCTAAAAAAATTGGGGTTTTTGAAGTTTGGCCACCAATAGCAATAATTAAACCAGAGCAATATCCTGATCCTAATAATCCTGATAATAGTTTAGAGATCCATTTTGATGCACGTTATTCTTATGATCCAGATGATGGAGATATTGTTAATTATCTATGGGATTTTGATGATGGAACAACTGCAGAAAAAAAATATCTTTATCATACTTTTCCTGAATATGATAGAATATATGAAGTAATTTTAACACTTACTGATGACGATGGCGGCGTATCAACAAAAATATGTGAGGTTAAAATTGATAAAACAGTGCCGCCTGAAACTTCAATACATCATGGCTTTGGATCAAATAACACAGAGTGGTATAGTGAAACACAAAAAATATTTTTTACATCAACAGATTGGACTCGTGTTATCAATACCTATTATAGAGTGGATAGTGGTGACTGGATTCGCTATACTCTAGGACAACAGGAGTATGTTAAAATAGCTAGTGAAGGAATGCATACCTTAGAAGCATATTCAGTAGATTATTATGGCAATCAAGAAATCCCTGTATCTGATATATTTGGTATTGACAAAACAAAGCCTAATTTGGAAGTATCTTTATCTGGAGATCAGATAGATGGAGAATACATTGGTTATGCAACTGTTACTTTAAATGCAAATGACCAGCTTTCTGGCATTGATAAAATAATGTATAAAAAATTAGGAGATTATTCATGGAATCAATATACAGAACCTATTATGATTTCAGAGTCTTGTTATTTAGATTGTATAGCTGCTGATAAAGCAGGAAATTTGGATGAAGCGCTTATACAAATCTCTGTGGAAGGTCCGCCATCAGAACCTATTATCTCTGGTCCAAAAAAAACTTCACCTGGCAAAGAACTTGATTATACATTTAAATCAACTGATTTTACACCATCCCCCGAAGACAACATATATTTTTATATTGAATGGGGAGACGAATCTGTCGAAAATTGGATTGGTCCCTATGATTCAGATGAAGAAGCATTATTAAGTCATATTTTCCAAGAGAAAGGAACATATATAATAAAAGCGAAAGCAAAAGACAGCTTAGGTGCAGAAAGCAAAGAATCTAGTTTTGAATTAACAGTTACAAAAAGTAAAGCCAGAAACCTTACCTGGAATACCTTACTTCTTAAAGTTTTTGAAATATATAAAATATTAAGAGATCTAACATCATAAATTTTTAAACTAAACGATTGAAGCAATTAAAACGAAACTATTTAGTAAAGAATTTAATTACCAGATACAAATTTCAATAATTATTAGGGGAGGATCATAAAATGAGCGATATTGTATGGAAACCTAACGAGGATTATATTGAAAATGCAAACATAACCCGTTTTATGAGAAAATATAACATTAAAGATTATGATGAACTAATCAAAAAATCAACGGATGACATTGCCTGGTTCTGGGACGCTGTGATTAAAGATCTAAATATCGAATTCTACAAATTATATACAAGAGTTTATGATGATTCAAAAGGAATTCAATGGACTAAATGGTTTTTAAATGGAAAAATAAACATAGTGTACAACATACTTGACAGACACGCAAAATCTTGTAAAAAAGATAATATTGCAATTATATGGGAAAATGAACAGGGGGATACTCGAAAATTAACATATGAAGAGCTTTACAAAGAAGTAAACAAATTTGCAAATGCATTAAAAAGCATAGGCGTACAAAAAGGCGACAGAGTCGGAATATACATGCCAATGGTACCTGAAATTGTAATTGGTTTTATTGCAGCAATGAAAATCGGAGCAATAAGCATTCCAATTTTTTCTGGTTTTGGTGGACACGCCCTTGGTTCAAGACTTGATATCGCAGGAGCAAAGGTTTTGCTCACAGCAGATGGCTCAGTGAGAAGAGGAAAACAATACAATATCAAAAATGAAGCAGACAAAGCAGTTGAAGATGCGTCTTCTCTTGAACATGTTATTGTGTTTAAAAGACTTGGAAATGAAATAATATGGAATAAAAAAGACATATGGTGGCATGAAATAACCGAAAATCAATCAGATGAATGCGAAACCGAAATAATGGATTCTGAAGATAATGCAATGATAATATTTTCTTCAGGAACAACGGGTAAACCCAAGGGTACAGTTCACACCCATGGAGGAGCCATTACACAAATAGCAAAAGAATTAGGATATGCTTTTGATGTCAAAGAAGACTCAGTATTTTTCTGGCTTACCGATATTGGTTGGATGATGGGACCATGGATGATTATTGGCGTCCAGACATTCGGTGGAGCATTTGTAATTTATGAGGGAGCGCCTAACTACCCACAACCAGATAGATTATGGCAGTTAATAGAAAGACAAAAGATTACCCATCTAGGAATATCTCCAACTGCAGTTCGTTTGTTAATGAAATATGGTAATGAATGGCCAAAAAAACATGATCTGAGTTCCCTAAAATTCCTTGGTTCAACAGGTGAGCCTTGGGATCCTGATTCTTGGAATTGGTTCTTTGAAAAAATAGGTAAGAGAAAATTACCAATAATAAATATATCCGGAGGTACAGAAATTGTTGGTTGTTTTTTATCACCACTTCCAATAACTGAGCTTAAACCTTGCACCCTTCGTGGTCCAGGCCTTGGAATGGACATAGATGTTTTTGATGATGATGGCAAGCCTATCCGTGGAGCTATGGGGCATCTTGTAGCAAAAAAACCTGCTCCATCTATGACTCGCGGTTTTTGGAATGAACCAGAAAGATACATGGAAACTTATTGGTCAAGATGGCCAAATGTATGGTACCATGGTGATTGGGCAAAGATAGATGAGGATGGTTTTTGGTCTTTGCATGGGCGAAGTGATGATACGATAAAAATTGCAGGCAGAAGAACAGGACCCGCTGAAATAGAAGCAGCATTAATCGAGCATCCTGCTGTATCTGAAGCTGCAACAATAGGTGTACCTGATGAAATTAAAGGCGAAGATATCGTTAGTTTCGTTGTTTTAAAACCAGGATTTAATCCTTCTGAAGAGCTTAGAGAGGAACTAAAGGTGCAAGTTGTAAGAGTAATGGGTAAAACATTAAAACCTCGTGATATCAAATTTGTTGCAGATTTACCAAAAACAAGATCCGCAAAAATTGTCAGAAGAATCATTAAAGCAACGTTTCTTGGCAAAGATGTGAGCGATATTTCATCTGTTGAAAATCCTAATGCAATTGAAGAAATTAAAAATGCAATTTAACATTCATTAACTACGTCAATAAACGACAAGGTTTTTCAATGCAGTACCTATTACTTTTTTTATTGAGGCGGGGGACAAAAAAAGATTTTTTTCGTCTCATGCCGAAGAGGTGTTAGACGTGACGAGAAGAGTTTGTATAGTAGGCGGAGCAACAACTCCTTTTGATTATGGACCAACTGGTTTTGAAAGCATTGAAGGGGGAGCTGCTGAATGTATAAGAGAAGTACAAAGAGACATTCCAAATTTCTCATTAATAGATGTTGACCTTATGATTTATTCCCATTTCTCAGTACATTTCGGACATCAACTATGTTCTGAATGGATAATACATGATCATCTAGGTCTTGTAGGAGTACCACATTACCGAGTTGAAAATGGTGGAAACACAGGAGGATCAGCACTATACGCTGCAGCTCTTGCAGTAAAATCTGGTCAACATGATGTCGTAGGCGTTATTGGATGGGAAACAATGGATTCAGTTTCGCAGTCTCAAGGCAGTGAATTTATCGCACTTGCATCAGATATAAGATATGAACTTCTCGTTGGAGGAATTTATCCAATCTATTACGCCGCGATGGCAAACAAATGGATGAAAGACAACAATGTAAACGAAGAAGACGTTGCAAGTATTGGCGCTAAAAACAGAAATCATGCAATGGATAATCCAAAAGCACAATGGTACAGAAACGAGCACAAATATATCACAGTTGATGATGTGATGAATTCTCGATTAATCTCATACCCAATCAAAAAATACGATTGCTGTTTAATGAGCAGAGGAGTAGCATTTTTACTTGTTTGTAGTGAAGAATACGCAAAAAAAGTCAACCCAGACCATTACTGTACACTAGATGGACTAGGTCTTTCAAGTTGTACAATTCGAGCAGGTGACCGGCTTAACTTCCCAGGATGGACTAAGAGATATGGAGAAGGCTATCCTGAAATGACAGAGTTTGGAGCATGCCGTGCCTCTGCAGAAATGGCATACAAGATGGCAGACATTAAAAACCCATTGAAAGAAATTGATTTCGGAGAAATACATGATGCATTTAGTACATCTGAAGCACAAATCTACAAAGCACTCGGTCTTGCAGACACAGAAAACATAGCACAATTTCTTCGAGATGAACAAACACATATGCACGGTGAAATTCCAATGAACCCGGGTGGAGGGCTAATGGGTTACGGTCATCCAGTTGGTGCAACAGGTATTATGAGTTCAATTGAATGTTTTTATCAATTAGCAGGTATGATCCCAAAAAAACACCTTAGCAAGAAAACAGAAGTACCCAACGCAAATTGTGGAATTGTCAACAGTCATGCAGGTACAGGTACAAGTATTTCCAACTTCATTATGAGGAGGCATTAAAATGAGCGTAACAATTATTAGGAAAAAGAAAAAATTTTCTGATCAACCGAATTTTTCTGTGAAAAAAATGTATCGCCCGAGTGATGTAAAAGAAACCGGTCTTGCATTTATTGGTCATGAAATTTCTGATGATGGCAAAGTAATGAATCAATTTTTGCATTATGATCAACTTTATACTATACGGCATGGTTGGAATAGTAAGTTTTTCAAAGGGCTTTTAGAAGGAAAAATATGGGGTACGCGCTGTCCAAAGTGTGGAGATATATGGGTACCAATAAGAACTCACTGCTGGAATCTTGATTGCGATCTTGAAATAACGGAGTGGATTGAAATGCCACTTACCGCCAAAGTTCATACTTGGACTATTGCGGGATGGAGTGGGCGATCCTCATTAAAACGTCTTCCGATAATACTTGTTTATGCAGTAATCGGAGATAGCAAAGTTGCAATTGCAAATGAGTTACATGGAATTGATCCTTGGGACGTTGAATTTCAAATGCCATTAAAAGTAGTTTTTAAACCAAAAGAAGAGCGTGTTGGGGCAGTTACTGATTTTCATTTCGAACCTGCTGAGGGATGGACTCCTTCACCTATGAATCCTGAAAAAGAAAGAATAAAAAAACTAGTTGAACCAGTCTATGAATGGGTTAAAACAATGAAATAAGGGTGAAGATTTAAACACTCTTTTTTATTTCCTTTTTTACAATGGAATTTGTAAGTGGAAAAGTTCTAACAAAAAACGGTTTTCAAAAAGGATACCTCGGGTTTGAAAAAAGAAAAATTATTGAAACAGGAAAAGAAAAAAGCCCTGAAAAACCAGTTGCAAAAGGATTAATCGTCCCAAGTTTTGTAAATGCACATACACATATTGGTGACTCATTTATCAAAAAAAGAAAAATGAAACTTCCAAGAGACATTGAAAAACTTGTTGCCCCGCCTAATGGACTTAAACATAATCTTCTAAGAAAAGCAACTGAAAAAGAACTAATAGATGGCATGGAAACCTCAATTGATTATATGATTAAATCTGGAACAAGTGTTTTTTGTGATTTTCGAGAAGATGGAATAGTTGGCATTTGTTTATTGAAAACTGCTTTGAGCTCCTGGAATATATCATCAGTTATTCTTTCAAGACCTGACGAACTAAACTATCGTAAAAGCGAAATAGATATTTTGTTAAATAACTCTGATGGTATTGGT
Source organism: Thermoplasmata archaeon M9B1D (assembly GCA_002900535.1). Classification (GTDB taxonomy): domain Archaea; phylum Thermoplasmatota; class E2; order DHVEG-1; family DHVEG-1; genus M9B1D. The sequence goes on from MUGC01000025.1 coordinate 10,361, forward strand.
CTTAGCTCTATTTCTGATTGGGACTATTCAGAACTACAAAAGATTTCTAAACATGTAAAAAAGAAAAAGAAATTATTTGCAATTCATGCAAGTGAAAGATTACGGGAAAATATTGAGGATATCTTAGATTTAAAACCAGATTTCCTTGTTCATATGATAAAAGCCACCGAGTCCGATCTTGAACAGGTTAAGGATAGCGAGATTCCTATTGTTTTATGTCCTCGTTCTAATAATTTCTATGGTTTTTTACCCAACTTTAAATTATTGAAAAAAGTTGGAGTAGAACTTGCCCTCGGATCTGATAATGCTATGTTAAATAATCCAAGTATCTTAGATGAAATAATTTTTGTCAGGAAAAAAACTAATATATTTTCGACAGAAGAACTTTTAAATTTTGCAACTTTCAATGCAAGGAAAGTTTTAAATCTGGAATGCCACATTCTTGGTTCCAATTCTAAGGCTGAGTTTATTGTTATAGATAAAAAAACCTTGAAGCCTTTGTATGTTTCATTATGAGTCACATAAGAGGGGTTAATGTGAAAGTAGAAGAAGTTATGTCTGAGGATTTAATTGTTGGATATGTACCTGGTACGGTTAAAGATGCATTAAGCACTCTTGCAAAACATAATAAATCAGGTATGCCTATCCTAAAGAAGAATACGAAAACTATAGTTGGAGTTGTTACTAGAACAGATATTTTCAAAAATCCTGATGAAGATCAACTTGCTCTTATTATGAGTGAAGATGTTCAATTTGTAAATAGAGAACAAGATTTAAAAGATGCTGCAAAACTATTATATGATAATAGAATTCACGGGTTACCAGTTGTTAATAACAGAAAACAACTTGTTGGAATAATCAGCCCCAATGATATTTTGAAGTATCTACCAAAAGATATAAATCAAAAAATTGAAGATTATTTTACTCATTTAGTAGTTCCAGTTTATCATGAAACACCTATAAACATCGTTATGGAAATATTAGGCGTAACAAATGAGCATGCATTACCTGTTATAAATGACGAAAGAAAACTTTGTGGTGTTGTCACTGATGGCGATTTATTTAAACTTAGCCACATCCGTGAAAGCGTTTCTGCCACAGATATGGGAATGGGAGGAGATGAAGACGAATGGACCTGGGAAGGAATAAGAGACACCGTTAGGCTTCATTATTCAACATCTGAAGTGGCATTACCATCTGTCGCTGTAAAAGAAGTAATGATTACAAATGTAATTAAAGCAACAAAAAACACTCCTGTTCAGGAAGTTGCAGATAAAATGATAAAAAACAAGATTAGCCATGTACCTGTTGTTGATTCAGATGATCGTCTTATAGGCATGGTAACAGATATTGATCTTATGGCCTGTTGGTTTTAAATTCCATTATCCTATATCTTTTTTCAGACCTTAGAAGGAGATTTATGTGTATGTCTCAGGATATTTATGATAAAATTATGATGCTTGCAAAAAGACGAGGATTTATTTATCCATCTTTTGAAATCTATGGCGGTGTTGCTGGTTTTTATGATTATGGTCCACTTGGTTCACAACTTAAAAATAATATCGAACAACTTTGGAGAAAATATTTCCTTTTAAAAGATAATTGCATGGAGATAAGCACTCCAACTGTAACCTTATTTGAGGTTTTAAATGCATCAGGTCATGTAAATGAATTTACAGATCTTACTGTTGACTGTGAAAAATGTAAACAATCCTACAAAGTTGAAGATATAATTGATAAAAAATTAACTGCCGAGGAAGCAGTAAAAAACGATAAAATAAAATGTCCTATTTGTGGTGCAAAACTTAAAGATGCACATCCTGTAAATCTTATGTTTTCAACAAAAATAGGAATTGGTAAAAGTCGAGATGCTTTTTTAAGACCTGAAACGGCGCAGGGAATTTTTACAGATTTTCACTTGCTTTATAGGTATGCTAGAGAAAAACTTCCATTTGGAGTAATACAAATTGGAAGGGGTTATAGAAATGAGGTTTCACCTCGACAAGGCATAATTAGGCTTCGGGAGTTTTCAATGGCAGAAGCAGAAGTTTTTTTTGATCCAAATAATAAAACTCACCCTGATTTTGATAACTTCAAAAGTAAAGAATTAATTCTTTTTGATAATAAAAAAGAAATGATACTTTCTTTGGAAAAATCTGTGAAAAATAAAATTGTAAATAATCAAGCACTTGCCTATTATATGTATCTTACTCAGGATTTTTTGCTTAAAGCTGGCATTGATCCAAAAAAGTTTCGTTTTAGAAA
>MUGC01000230.1 GCA_002900535.1 Thermoplasmata archaeon M9B1D
TGGTCAATTATTTGGCTTTTGGGAGAGCAACAATATAATTCGATTAATAACAGGTTTATTAGTTGGATTTGTTTGCGGAATAGCAATAGGAATAATAATTGATGAATCAAGAGAAATATATAACTCAAGGAAAAGAAAAAGTAATTAAGAAATAAATTTATATCATCACCAACGGTTAATAGAACGAAGGGAGGAAGATTATGGATCAATTAAGAAAGATATCTTTAATTGGATTGACATTTTTATTATTGTCAATTACAATTACTGGAATAGCAAGTGGCCAAAATGAGATACCAGATGAAGTAACTTGGTTTTTTGGGCTAGGCGCAGCTGTTTGTGCCGTAGTTGTAATATTTTGGTTTGTAATATGGATTCTTGTTGCTATATGGGTATATAGAGATGCAGAAAAAAGAGGTAGTAGTGGAGTACTTTGGCTACTAATTGTAATAATACTTGGAATTATTGGTATAATTATATGGCTTGTCGTACGTCCACCAATAGGAGGGCACCCTAAAGAACAAGCTTCTGGTAGAATGTGTCCTAATTGTGGCCGTCCGATCCCAATGGATTCAAGAGTTTGTCCATATTGCGGTAAACAATTTGAATCCTTTTTAAAATAAAGAAAAACTAAATTAAAAAAAAATAGTAATTTAGATGAGGTTCATTTTGAACCTCATAATAATTTCTTAGTTAAATTCTTTTCTTGAAAAAATCAATAAAACCAAGGGTATGATTGCTAATAATCCTGAAATTATCGTTATTAAAAAAGTAGCAATTCCAACGATTGCTCCAACAAGTGCAATTCCCCACAACCTACGTTTTAAGGCAAGAACTCCGCTTAATATAATAAATATAGATATTACAATTCCAATTGTCCCACAAGTTGAATATATCTCCATTAAGTCTTGATTTTTTAAGTTAGCATCGGACATCAACTCTTGAATCTGGGGGTTCCCTTCAATAATTTCATCTACAGTAGATTCATCTATCGTTACTAGCGTTGCACTTATAAGTATTGTAAAAATGGCTACAACTATTAGTAAGATTCCTGCAAGTGTTGGTTTCATAGTTTTTTGAATAGGCTCAAGAATTGGTTCGGCTAAATTAAAATCTTGCTCATTGTCTGATTCCATTTTTAAACCTCGAAATATCTATATAGTTTATGTGCTAAACTATTTTTTAGTTCTTTTTCTTTTTTCATTTTGTGTTAATAATTTTGGTAGTACTTTTTTTGTAACATACCAATAAATTATTAGCCCATACAAAATTATTGCCAAAGCCAAACCAATTTGTATTTTTAAAAATTCAGGATCAGCATAAATAACCATTAATCCAACTAGAAAGTTAAGTGGTAATTCCAGTAAAATTGCAATTACCAAGTGTTTCATCAGCTTTCTTAAGTATACGCCATAACCAATATAGGAACCTGTTGCCCCATGAAAAAGTATGATTCCAATTGAACCAGCACCTACAGTCAATAAAACATTATTATCTCTAACTCCAATAGAACTAATAGCAATTATCATAAAAGGAGTAAAAGATGATCCGAAACCAAGTCCGAGTGAAAGCCCATAAATTGGTGTTTCATGATTTTTTTGAAATCTACCGATGTTCAAAATTATCGTTTTAAATAATTGATTGAAAAATGATAATAAAATTACATATATAATAGCTGCAGCAAGAGTAAATGATTGGACAAATGCTGCAATAAAACCCATTATTATTCCTGCAACAAATGTTAAAAACATTACTTTGTCTTTGTAGAACCCTTCATATCCTTTTATTGTAATATAAAGTAATATTAGGGCGGGTATAACACCAAGAAAAAGGCTTGCCTGCGGTATTGCGTCCATATTTTTTTCGCTGGGGAAATAGAGAAGAATATATTAAAGATCATCGATTACTGTTTTGTTGAACATTTGAGGAGCGAGGTCTGATGTTAAAAACACCAACGATTGTACTTAATGTTAAAACTTATGACGAAGCAACCTGGCTAAAAGCTCTAGAAATTGCTAAATTGATGGATAAAATATCCAAAGAAACAAATTTAAGTTTAGCAATAGCAGTACAAGCAACGGATATATCCCTTTGTGCAAAAAATGTGTCAATTCCAGTTTTTGCAGAGCATATCGATCCCGTGAAACCAGGGAGTCATACAGGATGGACACTACCTGAGGCAGTAAAGGCAGCTGGTGCCGTTGGAACATTGATTAATCACTCTGAACATAGGTTAAAACTTGCAGATATCGATATATGTATAACACGTGCAAAGGGGCTTGAACTTGATCATATTGTTTGTTCAAACAATATTGCTACATCAAAGGCAATCGCTGCTTTTTCACCAAATTTTATTGCAGTTGAACCCCCTGAGCTTATAGGTGGGGATATATCAGTTACTTCTGCAGACCCAGGAATTGTAAGCGGTAGTGTTGATGCAGTAAGAAGAATAGATAAAAAAGTAAAAGTTCTATGTGGCGCTGGCGTAAAAAATGGTAAAGATGTTGCAAAAGCAATAGAGCTTGGTTCTGATGGGGTTTTGCTTGCAAGTGGCATTGTAAAAGCAAAGGATAAAGAAAAAGTAATTCGTGA
>MUGC01000026.1 GCA_002900535.1 Thermoplasmata archaeon M9B1D
TTGTTTTTACATTAAATCTTTGTGTCAGTGCTATGAATTGTTCTTTGTTTACTGTTGTTGCAGTAAACCCATCTTTACAGACAATAACTCCATCTCTAGTTTTTTTAGAGTCTATTTCCCCGATTAACCCGGCATCTGATTGTAACTGAAACCATTGCAGTCGATAACTCCAAAACTTATCTGAATAGCTTGAAAAAAGTATTATTCCACCAGGTTTTGTAACCCGAATGCTTTCCCTTATTAAATCTATTTTATTAACATGAAATGCTGAAATACCATTTTGAATACAGACTACGACATCAAATATTTTATCAGAGAATGTAAGATGAACAGCATCCATTTTCATTAAATGACAGTTTTTAAGATCCTGTATCATCTTTTTTGCCATCATCAGGCTTTGAGATGATGTATCTATACCAATTACAAGATTTGCTTTTTGAGCTAGTAATCGTAATATCCGCCCGTAACCGCAACCAAGTTCCAAAACAACATCACCTGAATTGATTTTTTTAAGAACATGATTTACCTCAGCTTCAAGATATTGCTGGATACGAGGAGGAGCGATTTCGTAACATCTTTTTAGTTTATCAGCTGAAAGTTTTTCATTGTAATATTTATCATTAGAGTTCATGGTTTTCCTTTGATTATAAAATTTTTTTTTCATGCATATTTAATTATTATAAACTTTTATTAAGTATCAAATGAATAATTTAAATAAATCGTTGTATAGGATTTTAACCTAAATTTTTAAAAAAAGAGTTTTTGGATTATATTAGTATTTGGTTTAGTATTTTTACCATGAAAGGAAAACGCTGAAATATTTGAAGTAGAAGTTGCATTATTTGATTATGGCTATATATTTTTGGCATTATAATTGGTAACGAATCTGACCAAACACTTTCAGCATTGTGTTCATCTTTAGCTTTTACTTTAACTGAATAGCTTCCCCGTACACTCCATATATGTGATACTTGACATGTATCCCCACTATTATAAGGGCCAATCCAGCCTGAATCTGTTCCGTCATCCCAGTTAAACATATAATAAATTTTATCACCATCATCATCTATTGCCAATGATTCATAAGAATAGGATACTCCTACCCGCCCATATGCTGACCCTATTGGTTTATTTGGTTTATTTGGCGGGTTATTTGCCGTAATTATTATTGTTGCAATAGGTGAAAAACTACTTTGATCCCCATTGGTATCTTTTGCTTTCACCTTAAACGTATATGTCCCAGGTATCGACCAGGAATGCGAGGTTTGCACAAGTTCGCCAGAATTATAAAAAACTGTCCATTCATCAATACTGCTATCATTGTTCCAATCCCATCCATAGGAAATATCGTCACCATTTGGATCACTTGAAGACGTCGCAAACGTGTAATCAATATTGATTTCACCGTCCTCTGGCCCACTGGGTTTGGTAGGAGGTTGTGGAGCGTTGTTTTCTCCGTAGTGCACGGTTACAGAATCTGATCCTGTATTATTGTATATATCATAAAATGTAACTGTTACAGTATGTGTACCAGGCTGAAGATTAAAAACCTGGATTCTAAAATTTACATATTGTGCTAAATTAAAAGTTTCATTGTCCTGATGAATATAACCATCCCATTGATATGTCCATTCCATATACGTCATCCCATCTGGATCCATTGAATAACCTAAGACTTCGAGATAATAAGTAGGTAGATTTGAACCATTTTCAGGATGCGTAATCACCACAATAGGATTATCATCCAGAGAACTATAATCTAATGCAATGTCATTAGGGATGATTTCAGTTTTAATATCAAGGAAGGTTTCATTATCGAGTCCTTCACCAAATGACAAACCGTTTGCCATTAGCAAGAAAAAAATACATACAACTAAGGTTTTTTTAACTATATACATAATATTTCTTTCATCTCTCCTTCCTAAAATATAAAAAAAATATATAATAATTGAATTTAAATGTTGTTATTAGCACAACTCTTTTATACAAAAAATTTAAAAAAAACACTTTGTAAAATATTAAACTTAAATATTAAGATTACTAAAGAGAACTTTAAATAGGAGATAATTATTTTATATTAGTATAGAAGGGGGAAAAATGAAAAAATACTTAATTGTAATAGGGGCTATTTTTATCGTTTTTCTTATGGTATCTAACGCAACTGCTGTTCAACAAATTAATAGTGAACCAATAAAAAATGTAATCGATAAAAAACAGCAAATTACATTACTTGAGGAGAAATTAGAGTTTTACATAGAAAAATTAGATTTGTTTACATCTGATGTTCAACCAAAAGGATTAATCGATATTATCCTTGCTATCATTCAAGCTATAGTTGATTTTTTAACCAATATAATATACAAAATAATAGATTTTATCAATCAGCTTCAAAATCTCCTATCAGTTCTTATTAACGCAATAAAAGCTCTCATAAATAAGATAATCGAATTTATAGAATGGTTACAGGATCTTTTTAACCCTGAAAGCAATACAGTCATTAAATGAACTACAGAGATAAAGACCATTATTTTAAATCAAATAAAAGTTAATAAAAATATATCTTAAACAAAAAATTGTTAAAAAAATAGAGGTTTTTAGGGGGCGTAAGTTGAACTTAGAGTTAAAGTTCGGTAGGCGGCGCCTAGATTTAACAGCGGAAAATAATTTCAATGAAGGATATTTTTGCTGTTTCACCGTTTTTCCCGTGCAATCCTCGTCACTTATCATTAATAGGATTACCAATAGGTTTTGGACCTGAAGATTTGATGATTTTTATTATTTCAAAAAAAATTAGGTGGAGGTGGATATAGTTTAAAAGTGGGGTAAAAATTACACAAAAGCCGGATTCACTTCTAAATATTTCCTTTTTCCAAGACCTCCTCCAAAACATAATCATATTATCTATATATAAATATTTACAAGGATAAACGAAACAAATGTTACATATTAAATAATATTGTAAAAAATATGTACCAAGATTCCTACGATGTTTTATATAAATTGATATAGGTAATCCATGTTAGGTTCCTAAATATATAAAATCACACCGTTTTTATCCCCTTCCCCTCTTTTTAATATACAATTTCAAATAATTGAAATTATCTGGTCATTTAATAAAAAATAGACTAATTTTTTGAAATGAAAACAATAATAAAAAACTATATAAATTAACGATAGTTAACATAATAATATAAATGAAATTTCCAAAACAATAAATCTAACGGCTGTTGAAAATTAATTTAATATTTAAGTGTAATGGAAACTAATATTTTATATAAAGTGGGTAAAAAAATATGAATGGAAAAATAATTAATATTTCTATAATGCTAATATTGTTAATAAGTGCATATGGATATGCAACAAAAATAGATTTAGATAATGATATACTTGATCAGAGCCAATCTATATTTGATTTAGGCCATAAATTAGTTCCAGGGTACCAAAATGCACAATCTTTTATACCCTCCTTAAATATTCTTTCAAAGGTTGAACTATATCTATATAAAAGAGGTAACCCTAGCTATTCAAATATTATATTTTCCATAAAAGATTCTAAAAGTGAATCTAATCTCAAAACAGTTGAGAAATCAGTTGACGAAATATCAACTAGCGGGGGTTGGATAGAATTAGATTTTGAAGATTTTTATGTACAACCTGGAAAAACATATTATATTGTTTGCAATCCAATAGGAGGTACAAACTATGATTATAATAATTTTATATCATGGGGCGCCTGTTTGGGGAATCAATATCTAGCAGGTTCTGCATGGGACATATATTTGGGAATATGGAAAATAACCGGATACGATGTTTATGATATAGATTATTGCTTTAAAACATATGGATCTTACAATAACCCTCCAAATAAACCAACAATAAATGGCAACATTAACGGAGTACTAGATAAAGAATACCATTATACTTTTATATCAACTGACGCTGAAGAAGATGAAATATCATATTATGTAGATTGGGGAGATAATACATATACTGGTTGGACAAGAACATTACCTTCTGGAGAATATTATAATTCTACCCATACCTGGTCTGAAAAAGGAAGTTATACAATAAAAGCCAAAGCTAAAGATACTTATGGTGGAGAGAGCGACTGGGCAACACTAACAATTAGTATGCCAAAGATAAAAATAAACAACCAAATCATACAAAAAATAATTAATTTGTTAGAGCATTTTCCTTTTTTTGAAAAAATTCTAAATCAATTATATTACTAAAAACTCTTTTTATTCTTTAAAAATAAAATCATTTGAACAATTTTCATGAAACCAAAAATAGACCTGCTCAATTAGAAAAAATAATGAATATCTATTATTAATTGCATATGTTAATGCATATCTATCTGCGAAAAAGGTACTTAAAACCCAAATAAATCCTAGGTAGCGGAAGGAATCGGGCTGGTAGTTTTTATAAGAGTGCATCCCATCCCCTCCTATGTGTGAGGCCGGCCCTCCTTCTCATTTTTCGAGACTTATTAAAAAATTCTTTATAGCATTGTTATATACCAAAAGGATATGGTCGAAAAAAAAGCTACATCTTATTCTGTAGAAGATGCAATTAAAATTGCAGATGAAATAATGAAACTAGGAAAAGACAAAAAATATAATTTAGGTGCATTTATTCATGGACTGATCTTTGCGCAGGAATACGCAATTTATTCATATAAAGTCCCACAGCAGCAAATAGCAATTATTAAAAGAGATTGTCATAAATATTTCAAAAATATAAACAATCAAAAAAAACCATAAAAAAATCAATCTAAAAATAACAATTTTTATATCTGTTGTATGCAGGTATTTATGCATCCACAAATTATATAAAAGCCACAAACATTTTTTGTTTTTGAAAGCAGAATTAGTGGATTGGTGTGTAAAATGGGATGTGTCAATACAAACGTTAAGTTGGACTATATCCAGGATTTTGAAATGATGTTTGAAAGGATGAAAGTAAATCGTCCTAGAGAAGCTGCTGTATATTATATAACACTCGTCGTCGATTGCCCTAAAGAATTTTCTGAATTCTTAAAAGTCGCGGAAGAGTTTGCAAATATTACCAGACGACCTCTTGAAACAGGACGTGCATCTCTTCTAAGAAATGGACTTATTGCAAAGGTACTTTTTTCAAACGAATCAAAAGAAGACTTTGGTAGAGAAAGCTACCTTCCCGTACACCCCAGAGCAATCTGGGATGTAATAAAAAATGACTTAAAAAAAGTAATCGCAGAAGATACCTACAAGGTAATAGAGCACAGAATAACAGAATACGGTAGATCTTATACAAAAAACTTTGAAAAATATGGAATAAAGCTTAAGAGAAATGGTAATGTAACCCTTCAATATAGCGGCAAATGGATAATGTATAATGTTTTAAACAACTGCATCGAAAACAAAAATGGTCTAAAAATGCAAGTCGGCGGTGAACGATTTTTTGAAGAACCTTTTATAAATTATTTCAAAAAATTTCTCGAACTAGATACAAAAATACAGTTAATAATTGATAATACAACAAACATAGATCAGATTAAAAAACTTCAAAAAACCTATGGAAATAACCTAGAAATAAGATATTTCTCAGAAGAGGTATCAGGAACCTTGAGAAATTTTGTTTATGGAAAAGAAATTGCAGTAAATGGCATTAAAATTCTTCCTGAAAATAGTGACGAGCCATCATATATCGGAACAGCTTATGTCAACCTTGAAGATATACAGATGCTTGATGAAAGATTCAACAACTTGTGGGACCTTGCAAAAACTATAGATAATAAAACAAATTTGGCTAAACCTGAAAAACAAAAATAAAAAATATTTTTATCTGAATCTAACTGTTTCAAGATTACTCATAGCTGTAGTGTTAATATTATGTCTTTTATGAACAGAGCTTGCTATATCAAGACATTTTGATTCCTCACCGTGACCAAAAATAATCCGCTCGGGTCTTGGCGACATATTATTTATGAAATTTAGAAGTTGCCTCCTATCACTATGACCACTGAAACCATCACACGTTTCAACATTTATCTTCATCTTAATATTGATAACACTACCACCTACATTTAGAGGTATATCTCCCCAACCTTTCTGAACACGTTTACCAAATGTTCCTTCAGCCTGATAACCAACAAAAGCTATTGTATTTTTCTTATCCTGAGACCATTCTTTGAAATATTCCATAACTGGACCACCATTCATCATACCACTAGTTGCAAGTACTACACATGATTTAGGATGATCATTGATAATTTTTTGTCTCATCTCCTGGCTATCAACACGTTTAAAAATATCTGATAAAAGTGGGTTTTCACCCTGCTGAAAAATCTGAGCACGTAATTTATTATTAAGATACTCAGGATATGCTGTATGAATTGCTGTTGCTTCCCAGATCATCCCATCTAAATAAACGTTAATTTTTGGAATTTTTTTAGAACGAACTAGGTTTTCTAAAACAATCATTACCTCTTGAGAACGTCCAACGGCAAAAACCGGTATTAAAAGTTTACCTTTCTTTTTTATAGTGCTTTGGATAATATCGCTCAAGCGTTCTGTTGCTTCCTGACGACTAGGCTGAAAATCTTCACGTCCACCATATGTTGATTCTATAAATATAGCTTCAAGACGAGGAAATCTGTTAACAGCTGGATTAAAAAGCCAAGTACGTTCGTACTTAATATCACCAGAAAAAGCAATGTTATACAAACCTTCACCAATATGGAAATGAGCAATAGCAGAACCAAGAATATGACCTGCGTTATGAAAAGTCAATCTCACATCAGGAGTAATATCTGTGGTATCCCCATAATCCATAGTTATACAATGTTTAATCATATCACGAATATTTTCCGCAGAATAAGGTATCTTTTTTGCATCTGCCGCTGCTACCTTTAAGTAATCCATCTGTAAAAGAGTACTCATATCTCGTGTAGGTGGTGTACAATACACAGGTCCATCAAAACCATATTTATACAAAAGCGGTACAAGTCCACTATGGTCCAAATGAGCATGAGTAATAACCACTGCATCAAGTGTTTCGAAAGGCAGCACCTCAGGAAGATGTAAATAAGGAGTACTGGACTCAGATGATACATCAACGCCACAGTCAATCATTACCTTGCTATCTTGAGTTGTAAGAAGACTACAAGATCTACCCACCTGGCGAAAACCACCGAGAGCGGTTACTCGAACATATCGCTCACCCTGAGAAGCACCGCGATGAAGACGGCGACCAACTTTTCTAAGAATTTCTTTTCTTTCTTCACTCATGCTTCTAATATAACCACGAATTTCTTTGACAGTTTTTGATTGTATAGGCGGAGTTCTAATTATCTTTGGCGACCAGTTTATTTTTTTTCTTATCTCATTTAAAAGAGTTCCTTGTTTGCCAATAGCAACTCCTGGTTTAACTACCTCTATTGTAACTTCACCTACCTCAGGTAAAAAATAGATATTTGTAATTTCAGCATCTTTTGGAATTATCTCCTTTATTTTCTTTTCGGCTGTGTCTGTATCAGTAATAACTGAAGGATCAGGTCTTATTGCTATTCTTTTCTGAAGCATTTTTGCCAGTTGTTTGACTAAGTCCTCGTTTTTTGCAAATTTATCAGGATGTTTAGTATAGACAACTACAAGTGCACCTTCGAACTCTACATCTGACACATCAATGCTTGGAGGAATAACACCACGAACTTTACCTTTAATTTCTCTTAAAACATCGTCTACGGGCATAATAAACCCTCTATTATTTTGTAAATAAATATATCTATTTCATGATAGGTTTAAATTGGAATTAATAAATCAGAAAGAAATTATTTACTTTGCTAGTTTATCAATACGTTTCTTAATTTCATCTTGTGAAATTTCTTTAAATCCATCTTTAGTAATTACTGCAATATTTGTTAATCCTCCAGATGCTGAATCTCTCTTCTTTGCAGCATCTATTGCTCTAATTGCAATATCTATACCTCGATCAACTGTCATATTTTCTTCATATGAATCTTCTAAAACACCATAAACGTATGGAGATCCAGATCCACCAGAGGTATATTTGTCAGGTATGGCTCCACCTGCAGCATCAAGTGAGTAAATATGCCCACCTGTACTATCAAATCCTCCAAGTATTAATTGGACATAGTACGGATAAAATTTTCTTTGGTTCATGATGTTTGACATAAGAGTAGCGGCACTTTGAACTGGCATTTTTACGTCTCTTTTAAGACGATATAAGTTTGCCTCAGCATTTAAGTACCTTGCAAGAACCTGCAAATCACCAACTAGACCTGCTGTTGCAAGTGCAATATGTTCATCTATTTTATATAATTTCTTTGTTTCTTTATGGGCAATAAGAGTACCCATCGTAGCTCTTGTTTCAGTAGCAATTACAACTCCCTCTTTACAAACGATCCCAAGAGTAGTTGTACCTGTCTTTGTAACATTTTCTGATTCCATAATAACTCCTCAAAACCAGGAAAAACACGAGTTAGAATATTACAACCTTTATAAATAATTTACGTAAAATCCTCCATAATCTATTCTAAAAATAGTTCAGCGACCTTATCTACTTGATCTTTATGCGCTAGAACAGTTACCTTATCACCAGAGAATAGCTGGACGTTTTCTGTTGGAATAATAAATTTATGATCCCTTTCTATTGCTACGATTAAGCTTTTTTTAGGGAGTCCGAGTTTTTTAATAGTTTTACCTGAATGTTTTGAATTATCAGAAATTGGAATGCGGAAAATCTCTGCATATTTTCCAACATTCATATATTCTTCAACATTTGGATGTTTAATCGATTTATATAAATGTTCTGCCATTACAATATTAGGGCTTTTTATCATTTTAACGCCTTTTTCCATGTACATTGGTTTACTTTCTTCTTGGTTTACAACAGATACTAAATTTTTTACTCCTTTGTTTTTAGCAAGTGAAATGACCATCAAGTTTGTTGCATCATCATTTGTTGTTGCTACTAGCACATCAGCTTTTTTTACTTCAGATTCTTCAAGTGTTTCTTCTTGAGTTGCATCAGCATTTATTGCAACAGCATCATATTTTCTTGCGATTTCTTCACAGGCTTCTTGATTTTTATCAATTACTATTACATTATGATTCCCATCTTTAAGCGCGAGTTCTGTAAGGCGTTTGCCTATACCGCCTGCTCCAATAATTACAATGTACATGATTTGTGCACCAACTTAATTAGTAGTTTGTTTGTCGGGGTAAATTTGTGGATATTATTAAAACTTTTGTTTAATTTAACCGGTGATTTTATATTTTTAAGTTTGTAAACATATTTTATTAATTTATTAACCTCAAAACTTAATAACATACTATTTAAATTCCAATTTATATTATATCATTTTAGAAATAATAAAGATTAATATGAATTAATTAATAACATTAATAAATTAAAGCAAATAAAGCAATTGACGTAAATTATAAATCATAAATATTAAAAGTAAAAAATCGTGACACAAATTGTCAATATTATATTGTAATGACAAATATTAGCACATAACATGAATATATTGCTAGATAAGATCTATCATACCATATCTTGGCGAAAATACTCAAAAATAAAAAAACAGAAAAATTAATGATAAAAATAAACAGTTAATGGTGAATTAAATTTATCAGATAACAAATATGAGTAAAAAATGATATAAACTGTATTAGACACATCAAAAATTAAAAATTATTTTAAATTTGGTTATTATCAACTTCGGTAGACCGAAATTGATAGCATATTTAGCCTGAAAATGAGTCTTAGACAATATTTTTATAGATATGTAAAGTAGATTATTGTAAAATTACAATAGCTATTGGTAAATTTTCAATAAATAATATTGAAAAATCCAATTTAAACTAAAAAAATAATGTTTCCTAAAAAATTATCTTATTGTTTTCTCCTAAGGATTTCCTTAAAAATGCTTTAAAGTAGTATGTTTTAAATTAAAAACCTAGAGTTTTAGCGCTATTTATGCATTTGGAAGCATTTTTAATAAACATACATTTTATTTTTCTGGCAATTCAAAAACCAATGGATTTTTTTTCCTACTTTTTTGTTTAATTATTTTTTGAACTTTATTAAAAATATTTGGTTCTATGATTATTTCATGATTGCTTTTATTAAGATGTTCTTCCCAATGCAAATAACCACAATATAAAGGATTCTTTAGGATAGTTGCTATTGTCTGTGAGGCCCATGTTTTATTATTTTTTGTAGGAATATTTTTTTTATTTAGAATTTCAGCAATTTTTTTCATACTGAAATTATCAAGATATAACTTGAAAATTTCTTTAACATTTTTTGATTCATCTTCATTTATTCTTAATTTGTTATCAATGTAATTATATCCATATGGGATGTTAAATCCTAACATTCCACTATTAGTTTTAGCTTTTTGTTTCATTCCAATATATACTCTTTCTCCTATCTGCTCTGACTCAAGTTGTGCAATTCTTTGTATAATATCCATTACAAATCTTCCCATTGCAGTACCTGTATCAAGAGATTCAGTCATACTAACAAATTCTTTGCTTTCCTTATTTAGATCTTCCATCATTTGCATAAAATTTTTAGAATTTCTGTGGATACGATCCATTTTTATAACGAGAAGAGCATCCCATTTCTCCATTTCTTGCATCATCTTATTATATGCTGGTCTATGTTTTGTATATCTTCCAGAATATCCATCATCTATGTATTCTCCACTTATTTTCCAGTCTCGCGCTTTGCAATAAGATCTGAGTTTATCTAGCTGTGCGCCTAATGAAAATCCTTCTTTTGCTTGATCATCTGTTGAAACTCTTGTATAAATCGCTGCTCTTATTGATTTTGCATCCATCCAATAATCTAAATTTGTTGTTTGGTTAAAAGGGTTACGTATGCTAAATATTATCTATCATTCATATTAGTAATTATGCTAGATATTATTTATTATCATTTAAATCATTGTTATCATGTATCTTGTTAACACAATAATATAAATTTAATGCTTATGCGTAAATAATAACAATTATACATTAACAGACTTTACATTATTAACTATAATACATAAAACATTATTTTTTGAAAAAAATTAGCCAAATCTTTAGCCAATAATTAAACTTGAACTTTTATTATTGCTATTAAATCGAAAAATTAGATATAATAAAAATAAAAAAATAGTGCTATTAAAAATATTAAAAGAGTTTTCTAAGATTTCAATTTATTTTTCATTATTATATAAGTTACTTAAGTATCATTATTATAAAATTTTTGCAATTTGTCTTAAAAGCTTATTTTTTGATTCCTTCTTATCAATCAGAATTCGTCCTTCTTTTTTCCAATTTCTTTTTGGATGCATTGATTCTTTTTCTAAAATTGGATTTAAACCGAGTGATTTTGCTGCTTTTGAAATATTTTCAATTGAGGGTTTTTCAACAGCATATTTTATAGACACTTTTCTTCCATTTAATCTTGAAACTGATTTATCAAAATAAACAGGCCATACTACGAACTTTTCTTCGTCTCTGGAAACCATAAAATCACAATAAAAATTTATTTAGAGAGCAACATAGCATTTACAGTTCCGGTTTGGCCAGGTCTTGAGGTAATTTTTGCTTTTCCAAGTTTTGTTTCTATTATAGCACCTTTATTCATGATATTACGTCGGACATAGTGAATGTTTGCAGCGTTTTCCTTTACAGTCACTATATCTGTTTTAGTGATTTTATTTGTTTTAGGATCAAGAACATACGCAATATTAGATGTTTTAACTTGAGTTTTTCGATTGTTTCCTTTGGTTCTAACTACTTTAGTTGTTGTAGAGCCGATTGTTGTAAAATGTTTTTCACGACCTATTTCAAATTTCCTTTTACCACGTGCATAACGAATTCTTCGTCCTGTTCTAGTTCTTTTAGAACTACCTTGCCAAAGTGCCATTGCAAATTGGTATAAGGAAGTTATATTTAAATTATTCTAGTAGAATTATATCTATTATTTTTGAAATTTTTGATATAGTTTTAAAAATGAATTTTTTATTTTAGTTTTTTAACTTCATCTAATACTTGCTCTGCATGACCTTGAACTTTGACTTTATCCCATATTTTTTTAATTTTACCATTTGAATCGATCAAAAAAGTGGTTCTGATAGTCCCAACGAATTCTTTTCCCATGAATTTTTTAAGCCGCCATACACCATATTTTTTCTGTATTTCTTTATCAATATCTGAAATTAAAGTAAGATTTAGATTCTTTTTTTCAATAAATTTTCTATGCGAATCACAAGTGTCTTTGCTTACTCCGAGAATTGTTGTTTTGTTTTTTTCAAATTCTGGCTTGTATTTTGTAAACATCATTGCTTCAAGGCTACAACCTGGGGTGTTATCTTTTGGGTAGAAGTAAAGTACTATATTTTTTCCTTTGTAATCTTTTAGGCATACTTTTTTTTCATTTTGATCGGGCATACAAAAATCTGGTGCTATATCTCCTTCTTTTAATCTTGGCATTTCTAAAATGCCTCCTTTTTAATTATAATAAAAAAGTTGAAATAAGCTTTTCTATTCTCAGGCTTCGTGGCAGACAATTCTTTGAAAAACTCAGAAACAAAAGGAGTTCAGACACTTCTAGGTGATCCTAAAAAAGCAGTTATTAAACTTGCAATTCCTATGATTATTGCTATGTCTGTACAGACACTTTATAATTTTGTTGATACATTATTTGTATCAGGTGTCGGCAAGGATTTTTTTACAAATTCTTTAATTTCTGGTATTGGTAAACTCGGAGTTGCAGCTGTTGGTCTTATTTTACCTTTTTTTATGATGGCAATTGCAATCTCTACTGGTTTAGGTGTTGGAGCATCTTCAGCTATATCTAGAAGAATTGGTGGTGCTGATAAAAAAGGGGCAGATAATGTTGCTGAACATTCAATTATCATTGCAATATTATTAGCTTTATTTTTTAGTGTTATTTTATTTATCTTTATTGAACCTCTTTTACGATTTATTGGAGCGGGAGATGCACTTCCTTATGCTGTTATGTATGGTAGAATAATTTTTGCAGGGAGCATTACAATATTTTTTATTAATATCGGAACTGCGATTCTACGGGGTGAAGGTGATGCTAAAAGAGCTATGTATTCGATAGTTTTTGGAACAGGACTTAATATAATACTTGATCCAATTTTTATTTATAAATTTGAGTTAGGTGTTTCAGGTGCTGCTTATGCAACTATTTTGTCAATGTCAATGACTGCATTGATTTTGATTTATTGGATTTTTATTAAAAAAAATACTTATTTGAATTTTAAACTTAATCATTTTAATTTCAAAAAAGATATAATACGTGATATTTTCCGGGTGGGCCTTCCTGCGTCAGTACAACAATTGTCTATGTCTTTTACAATGCTTATTTTAAACTTTATAATACTTAATATCATACTTGCTGGGGATGCAGGTATTTCTATTTATAGAATTGGTTGGGCAATTGTGTCTATAGCAATTCTTCCATTACTTGGTCTGGCTACAGCTGTTATTACTGTTACTGGAGCTGCATTTGGAGCTAGAGATTTAAAAAAACTCAATATTGCTTTT
>MUGC01000231.1 GCA_002900535.1 Thermoplasmata archaeon M9B1D
AGAAATAGGTTATATGCTTCTTGCAATAGGTGCAGCTTTTTCCACTTTTTATGCTAATCCTGAAACAGGTGTTGCAACACTTACAGACTCAGGGGAGATTGCATTAAAAGGAGGAATATTTCATATATTAAACGATGCGCTCGATGTATCTTTACTATTTTTAGTTGCGGGTGCAATTTATTTTACAGCAAAAACAACATCTTTAAACAAACTTGGCGGACTTGCTAGAAACATGAAATACACCTCAGTGTTTTTCTTAATTGGACTGTTTGCTGTATCTGGTCTGCCACCAATGAATGGTTTTGCATCAAAGCTTATGATTTATCAATCAACATACCAGGTAAATCCAATTCTAGCAATTGTAGCAATTCTTTGTAGTATACTTTTACTTGCCACATTTGTAAAAGTCTTTTATTCAGCATTTTTAGGCCCAAAAATTTCTAAGCTTGAAAATATAAAAGAAGTACCAAGAAGCATGCTTATTGCAATGGGAATTATTGCTTGTTTAATTATTTTTATTGGATTATTCCCAAATCTGGTGGTTGAAAACGTAGTGACACCTGCAGCAAATGCTTTGAAAAATGCAGGCCAGTATATTACTATGATAACAGGAGGTTTTTAATTATGGTAGACTTACAACAAATATTAGATCCTTTCCTTAGAACTTTAAAGACAGGCAGTGGATTCTGGAATCCAATATTATGGGGAATAGCACTAATACTCATCTTTCTGGTAATTTACATTATTAGAGGTTTCGGAAAAAGAGAATACAAAGAAGGAACAGAACAAACTAAACCATTTTTATCAGGTAACCCTGAAGGCGATAAAGATGAAATGCATGTAAAAGGGAGTAATGTATATTGGGGTTTTACAGAAACTCTAAAATCTATCTATAAAGTCTTTGACAAAATGCATACCGGTAATGTTAGTGATTATGTTCTGTGGTTTGTAATAATAATGGGATTATTTTTCATCGTTCTTGGGGTGATCTAAAAATGATAAGCTTAGAAAATATACCTGAAACATTTTTTACAATAATATTCGGAGTACTTGGCTTAATATTTTTTGGAATAATATTCGGACTTTTGTATAAGGGTATTGATCGTAAACTTTCTGCTCATATGCAGGGAAGGATAGGACCACCCGTAAGACAGCCATTTAGAGACGTTGTAAAGCTGTTTACTAAAGAAAATATTGTTCCAGAAAATTCAATTCCATGGATTTTCAATCTGGCGCCCATTGCTGGTCTTATTGCAACAATTACAATTCTACTCTATATTCCAATAGGTGGTTTTGAACCACTGGTGACATCACAAGGGGATCTAATACTAATTCTATATTTGTTGATAATCCCATCACTTGCAATGGTAATAGGCGGGTTTGCATCAGGGTCACCCTATGCAACAGTTGGTGCGCAAAGGGAAATGGCTACAATGATAGGATATGAATTCCCTTTAGCGATAATTATTGTAACCTTTGCATGGATTTTTGGAAATTCAACAGTTGGATTAGGTTTGTCCAATTCATTTACATTGGCAGCGATTACTAGTATTCCTATCTGGGAATCTGTTGGAATTCTGGGATTTATTGGGGTAGTAATCCTACTTTTAGTTCTACTTCTTGTAACGCCTGCAGAACTATCGAAAATACCATTTGATACACCGGAAGCAGAAACAGAAATTGCTGGTGGACTTCTTGCCGAATACTCAGGTAGAAACCTTGGTATGTTTTATCTTACAGATGCTGTAAAAACAGTCGCAATGGCATCTTTAATTGTCGCATTGTTTTTCCCATATAACCTATCAACAATTTTTGGCCTTACCAGTTATTCTGCTATGATAACTGATTTTATTTTCTTCTTAATAAAGGTACTTATAATAATTGTGTTTTCAGTAACACTTGTAAGAGTCGCAATAGCAAGATTAAAGATCGACCAAGTAGTTTATACATATTGGGTATGGTTCACTCTACTAGCCTTAATTGGATTGATACTTATTATGTGGGATAGGCAACTAGTTTTTCCAACAGTTGCTAGTTGGTTAGGATTTTAAAAAACCTAACACTTTATTTTTTTTAAACAACTTATAATAACGCTATTAAATTATATCTGTATTTCAATCAAGAATTAAAATGGAAAAAAATAATCAAAAAAAAGAGAGCATTATAATTGCTTCTTTGTTTATATTAATCCCAACAATTTTTCTGGTTACCTGGTATTATTTTTTCCCATACGAGTTATCTTCTTCAATTTCTTTTTTTCTTCAGATACCAATGTTTTTAGGATTGATTTTTTTATTAGTTGGATTCTTTATTAAAAAAAATCCTCTTGGGAACATCCTTAAGATTCTTGGATGGATTATTTTTGCTTTTTACTGGGCTGCTCAACCATCTACATTGTATTTTGGTGAAGAAGGAGATATTTTTAATGCAGCAGTTTGTGTAATTGGTGTATATGTTTTATTTTATATTGCATATCATGAATGGCTAAGCATTGAAAGAAACAAAAATGTTAGTTGTTTAAATTGGATTGCTGGAGCATCAGGTATTGCTGGACTTATTTATTTTGTAATAGAAAGAAC
>MUGC01000232.1 GCA_002900535.1 Thermoplasmata archaeon M9B1D
CCGCCTAATAAAACCTGATTTTTTTCAGTGTGAGCCATCGCTCTCTCTGTTACTTCAGTTAATGCCGCAAATGTAGTTTCTTGTATTGAATAACAAATATCTTCAAGTTTTTCTCCTTTTTTATAAAATTGTTCAGCAGCTGTCAAAAGACCTGAAAACGCAATATCCATACCCTTTATAGTGTACGGTAACTCAAGATAATTTTTACCATTAAGTGCGAGTTGTTCAATTTTCGGACCACAAGGGAAATCCATGCCGATAGTCCTTCCAAATTTATCAAGGCAGTTACCTATGCCAATATCAAGTGTTTCACCAAAGACACGATATTTTCCTTCAGCAAAAGCAATAACTTGAGTGTTTGCTCCACTTGTATACAATAAAACTGGATCTTTGCATTTGTCAAGTGTTCCTCGACCAATTTCAAGATGCGCAACACAATGATTTACACCTATAATCGGTTTATCAAGTGAAAGTGATAATGCACGAGCTGCAGTTGCTGTGGTTCTAAGACAAGGACCTAAACCAGGACCCTGAGAAAAAGATATAAGATCAATGTCTCCACGTTTGATTTTAGCTTTTTTTATGGATTCTTTTAATATATCTGCGATATAAATTGCATGATGATTTGCGGCCTCACGAGGGTGAATTCCTCCTTGTTTAGGTTTATAAGTTTTAATTACATTAGATAAAACTTTGCATTTTTCATTTACTTTTTTAATTAATCCTACACCAACTGAATGAGCAGTTCCTTCAATTCCAAGACATATCATAATAGCAAGCAGAAATTACGAAGTATATAAAATAAATTTGGTTAGCTTTTTATTTATTTTTTTATTCCGATTTCAATTTGTAATTCATCGATATCCCATTTTTTAACAAGTTTACCAGATGGTTTATTAACATAAGAAATCTTATTTGATCGAGTTTCACCTTTTATATAAGTCTGCCATTTTTTTAATGAATTAATCTTTCCTGCATCAACTTTAATTTCTGTAAAAATTTTATCTTCGACATAAAGATCAAGCTCTTTTCTCATAGATTGGATTCTTCTTACAATTTCCCTTGCAAGACCTTCTGCCTCTAACTCCGGCGTTATTTTTGTGTCAAGAATTAAAGCTGCATCTTCTGTTTCTACTTTTGCAAGGTTTTCTTTAACAATTTCAACTATTTCAAAGTCTTGCCTTGTAAGTTTTATTTTTTCATTTTGAATGTTTAAAATTATTTCTTTTTTTAATTCAAGTTCTTTATAGAGTTTTATTTTATCCATTTCTTCTATTTTTTGTATTATTTGTTTTGCTTTATCTTTGTATTTTGGCCCAATTTTTGAGCGATCTTGTCTTACAGTTTTTGTCATAAACTTTGAAGTATCTCTTTCAAATGTTATTTTTTTAACATTAATTTCTTCGTTTAATAAATCAATAAGATTTCTGATTAATTCCTCGATTTTTTTATCACAGACAAGAGTTGCACTATTTAATGGAACTCTTATTTTTATTCCAATTTTCGATCTAAGGGCTCTTCCAACTTCAACAAGTGCTCTTATTTTTTCCATTCCTTCTTCTAAATTGCTATCTATCATTTTTTTATCTGAGACTATGTAATCACATAAATGAACGCTTTTGGGCATATCATCTGTTTTAAATATCATCTGTTTTAAGATTTTGATAGATTTCTTCAGTGATAAAAGGAATAAAGGGTGCAACAAGTTTTGAAAGCCCAAGTAAAACTTCATACATTGTAGAATATCCTGCAAGTTTATCTTGTGTTTTTTCTTCAGCCCATAATCTTTTACGCGATCGTCTGAGATACCAGTTGCTGAAATCTTCGATTATGAAACCTTCAACTACCCTAGCTGCTTTATGTACCTCAAAAGTTTTCATATATCTTTTAAATTCTGATGAAATTTTATTAAACCGGCTAATGATCCATTTATCCAAAAATTGTCTTCTTTGAATAGGTAAAATATCTTTTTTGGGATTAAAATTGTCAAGTGCTGCATATGTTGCAAAGAAATTATATGAATTCCAAAAAGTAAGAATAAACTTACCTAAGGTTTCTTTTACAGCTTGTTCATAGAATCTTTTACTCATCCATGGTGCACTAGCTGAAATTAGATACCATCGAAGTGCATCAGCTCCTTCATTATCAAGTATTATATCAGGGTCGACGTAATTGCGCTTGCTCTTACTCATTTTTTGATTGTTTTCATCAAGAACAAGACCAAGTGTTAAAACATTTTTATATGCTCGCTCATCAAAAAGAAATGTTGAAATCGCAAGAAGTGAATAAAACCATCCTCGTGTTTGATCAAGTGCTTCAGAAATAAAATCAACAGGGAAGTTCTGCTTGAATTCTTGCTTGTTTTCAAATGGGTAATGCCATTGAGCAAAAAACGCAGAACCTGAATCATACCAACAATCAATTACTTCCTCCTCACGTTTCATTTTTGATTTACATTTTGGACATTTTATAATAAGTTCATCTACAAGGGGTTTATGAAGATCATAATCTTTAGGAAAATTTTCACTTAACTCTCTTAAATCTTTAATACTACCAATACAAATTTGATTTTTACAGTTCTCATCTGTACAAGTCCAAATCGGAAGTGGCGTACCCCAGTAGCGTTTACGGGAAAGAGACCAGTCTTTAACATCACGAATGAAATCTCCAAAACGTCCTTGTTGCAGATGTTCAGGATACCAATTAATGTTGTTATTATTTCTAACGAGGGATTCCTGAACATTTGTCATTGCAATAAACCAAGATTCCATTGCATAATATATCAATGGCGACTCACATCGCCAACAAAAAGGGTAATCATGAGTATATTCATGAACGCCTTCTATAAGTTTTCTTTTTTTAAGATGCTCAATGATTTTTGGATCAGCATCTTTAACAAACTGACCTTTCCAAAGTGGAACTTCAGGTGGAAAAGTACCATCGAGTTTTACAAGTTGTACTACTGGAAGATCATATTTCATTCCAACATTATAGTCATCCTCACCAAATGCCGGTGCGATGTGAACAATCCCTGTTCCATCTTCCATTGTTACAAAATCTGCGAGGACTACATACCATGCTTTTTTCTTAACTTTTACAAAATCAAACAGTGGTTCGTATTCGATTTTTTCTAATTCTTTTCCTTTGAAACCATCTAAGAGATCATAGTTTTGACCTTTTAAAAGTACAGGCGCCCTTTCCTCCGCAAGTATAAGTATTTGATCATTATAACGAATTTTAACATAGAGTTGATCAGGATGAACTGCAAGTGCAACATTTGAAATAAGCGTCCATGGAGTAGTCGTCCATGCAAGGAAATATTCATCCTTGTTTTTTAATTTGAATTTTACAAAAATTGAGGGTTCTTTTACGTTTTTATATCCCTGTGAAATTTCATGAGCTGATAAGGCCGTTCCACATCGTGGACAATATGGTACTACTTTGTAGCCTTTATAAAGTAATTTTTTTGCCCATGCTTGTTTTAGCGACCACCAAACAGACTCAATATAATCATTTGTAAGTGTTACATATGGGTTTTCCATATCAAGCCAAAAACCGATTCGTTTGGTCATTTCAACCCATGCATGTTCATATTTAAAAACACATTTTTTACATTCTTCATTGAATTTTTTAATACCGTACTCTTCGACACCCTGCTTATCTTCAAGCCCTAGTTGTTTTTCAACTTCTATCTCAACAGGAAGCCCATGTGTATCCCAACCCGCTTTTCGAAGAATATAATGCCCATTCATTGTTTCATATCTTAAAACTAAATCTTTCATTACACGAGTGAGAATATGACCCGGATGTGGCATACCATTTGCGGTTGGGGGACCCTCTAAGAACACGTATGGCTTGCAACCCTTTCTTTGATCTATCGACATCTGAAAGATACTGTTTTCATCCCAGAATTTGAGAATTTTTTTTTCAACATTAATTGGACTGTATTTCTGTGGAGGTGACTTAATCATTTTACTTCTCCAAATATTCTGCACCCTAATAACAGAAGACTATTAAAACCGTTTCCATCATTAATAAAAATTAGTAATTTTTAATATCTTTTGCTTTCATA
>MUGC01000233.1 GCA_002900535.1 Thermoplasmata archaeon M9B1D
CCAAGCGGAATTAGATTCGGCAGAATCCGAAAAAATGGCTCTAGAACAAGCAAGAGCAACAGCATTATCAGATATGGCTATTGCGGAAGAATCTCTATTAAATATGTATAATTCATTTGCATCAACATATGGAGCATTTACGGAAAGAAGTAACAACATAAAAGAAGCCTTGAGAAAAACAGTTGAAGAAAACAATAAGAAAGGATAATTATGGATGTTAATGTATTAAAGGGACTATTAGCAAGAATTACTGAGACAAATTTAACTATTGAAGAGGCTATGGAATTAAAATTAGCCATTGAATACATTGAAGACATGCAAGACACTGAACAAAAATTTATTGATGCCTATAGTTGCACGATTAAAGAAGATTTGATAGAAGATGCACTTTGGGCATATATGACGATGTAATAAAGTATACTTTAAGTAGGTAATTTAATGATAGGTATTAAAAATATGGAGATGCCAAATGAATGTTGGAATTGCGAACTTGTACATGGTAACACAAGTGGATTGACTATATGTAATTTAACAGGAGAAGCATTATATCCTATGGGAACGAGAGATACACGTCCCAATAATTGTCCGTTGGTAGAACTTGATTAAATTAGTAATTAACTAAACAAAAAAAATAATGCTTGACATTTTATCTCACAAATGATATAATAATGTTAGGCATTATTTTATTAAAGGAGAATGATATGATTGATATTATAAGATTAATAGTAATAACATGTTTAGTGAGTCCAATACCTATTTTATCTATAGGTAAATCAATTTCTATGATTGTTGAATCAAATAACAAAATAAAAGGAGAATACCATGACACTACAAAAAGTAATTAACAAATATGACGATTGTCAATATTCAATCATCGATGTAGAATTTCAACAACCAGTATATAAAGATTATGATTTTGGAATGAGTTCTGCATCAAAAGTTATTAAAACTATCAACTCAACATTAAAATATTTTGGGATGGAAGTTGAATGGATTGAAGAAAGAATTATTGATGACGGCGAACAAGTGTTTCATAACTGCGGATTTGAGAAGGAGGAATTATAATGAGAGATTTAGCAAAATTTTTAGGAGTTGAAGAAGATAAAGAATTTAAGATTGGAAATTATATTGAAAGGTATAAAATTATAGGTAATATATTAATGTATTCTCGGAATGAAGTAGAATGGTATGCAAGTACCGCGGATATAAATGGTCTAATTAATGCAGAAATTATTCCAATTAAAACATTTACAGAAGATGAAAAAGTTATTGCTAGAAATATTGATAAAAAATATAAATGGATTGCTAGAGATAAAGAGGATGATTTATTATGTATTTATAAAAATAAACCATTAAAAGAAGATATTTCATGGATAGATAAATTTCATGAATATACATTACTTGATGTATTCCAAGACCTATTTAAATCAATTCAATGGGAGGATTCTGAGCCTACTTTAATTGAGGATATATATAAGGAGGATTAATATGATTAAAATTGAAAAAACAGACATGATACCAACTAAAATACAATTAAATTTACAAGAAGTTGATTCATTACTTAATGAATATTATTTATCTAAAGATAACATAAATTCAATAAAAGAAATTTTAGATTGTGTATATAATACGATAAATAAAAAAGAATATGAACTTAATTTAAAAAAATGTCCGTTCTGTGGTAGCAAGGGAAAGATTATAGAAACTAAAATAAATAATGGAACTGTTGATGTTTCTTATGTAGAATGTCAAGGTGACTATACTCATTCATCAAAATATTCTAACAATTTAAAAGATGCTTTCGATTCTTGGAATAATCGCAAAATGGAATTGTATTTATTAATTAAAGGAAAATATCATTTAAGGGTTTTAAATACTGATAAAGAATATAATTTTTTAAAAATTAATGATATTATAATTGTTGATATAATAAGAGATGAGTGGCGCATTGATGTTTATAATATAATTACAAAAGAACATAAAATTTTAAAATATGAAGAATTAGATAAAATACTTAATCATTTTCAATTTGAAATAATTAAAAAGGAGAATTGATAATAACTTATGAAAACAACAAATCATGCAAGAGATAGAATGAAAGAACGATGTGGTCTTAATAAATCTTCAATTGACCGAATGGCTAAAAGAGCTTATGATAAGGGATTAAGACATAAAGATTGTAGTGGGAGATTAAACAAGTATATCACAAATATATACTTTGAATATGAAACAGCTAATCAAATTAGAATATATGGAGATAAAGTATATTTGTTCAAAGATGAATTGTTGATTACAGTATTTAATTTGCCTAATAACTTAAAGGACATAGCAAATAAGACAAGGAGGAAAGATGACTAATTTAGAATTATTAAATCAATGGTTTGACGACTTAGACAAGACAAGAAAGAAATGTGCGAAACTAAGTGGATTGACAATTAAGCAAGTAAAAGACTTTATGCAATTGACGCCATATAGCACATATGATTTCTACGAATACTTAACAGGAGAAAAAGAAGACGAATTTCTTACAAAATTATATGAAGAATATAGGAGGAGATTATGACTTGG
>MUGC01000234.1 GCA_002900535.1 Thermoplasmata archaeon M9B1D
TAAGAATATTATCCTCACTACCTAAATCATTAAGTTCAGCTCTCTTGTTACTATCTTCTTTATTATAAAAATATGCACTAAATTCAAAATTTTTCATAGTCCTACCTCATTTAAAATAGTTTCTGATAAGTTTTGGTCTGCAAACCTAATTGCCTTTACTGTGGATTCTAAATAATTATTTATAATCTCCTTTCCTAATTTTGGATTATTAAATATTTCAAAAGTTTTTTCTATAGCATTAAATATTTTTTCTATAGAATCTTTATCACTTGTCCAAGAATTACTAGGACTTCTATATTCTAAACCATGTGGTTGGATTCTATATCTACCAGCCTTTCCATAATAATTACCTCTTTGAATTTCTAATTCTGGATTTTTAGAATTTTTAATTGCTGTATTTCCTACACATATTGCAGAAATTTGTACCAATGGTTTAAAATATTCTGAAATAGTTTTGGAAATATCTTCTTCTTTACTTCCATAATGAATATGTCCACCACCATATCTAAAAGGATGAGAAGTTACTTCTGCAATTTCACATTTATAATTATCATCTAAAGCATCATAATCTTCATCACATCCAAAAATCATGCACATCCATAAATCATCATCTATTTTTTCTGGATTAAATCTTTCTAAATCAAAATTAATTACTGGCTTATTATAAAATTCATAGCCATATCTTTTTAGAAAGTTTGATAAAAGTCCATCCGCTTTATCTAAAATTTCATACATTTGTTTAGGAGTTTTAACTGGTGGTAATGTATATTCAAAAGCTGCACCATCTTCCATAATTAAAATATCATCTTTTTTAATAAATATAGGATGCCTAGCTTCAAAATCATTTTCTGCTATAAAAGAATCTGCATTAAATTCTTTTCTAAAAATAACTGGTGGTTCTACAAAATATTTATCATTATATTTATAACTAGCAAAATATTCAGGATCAGCACCTATAGTTACTTTATTAAAATCTACTATCATAATTACACTCTCATATATCCTTTTGAATTTAAAATTGAAGATAATCCTACAACAGTTTCGTCTTTAGAATATCTTTCTATACATTTTTCACAAAAGACTCCACCAGATTTAGTAGCTACTCTTGCATTTTCTATAGAAAAAATTTCCTTACAATTTCTACAAGCTACTTTAATATGTTCTAAACTTGGTTCTTCACTACATTTACTACATATAAGTTTAACTTTAGTCTTAGCTGTAAAGTTATTTAATGTAATTTTATTTATCATAATGTCAGAGTTATTAAAGTTGGGCTGTCCCTCTCCAAAAATATTAATACATTTAGTTAAATCAAAATAAACTAGTCCATCATCTTTAGTGTGTATGAGTAACATTTTTAAAATCTCCTAATTAAATAAATCATCGTAATTTTCAATCCATTGTCCATTTCTGACATTGGTTTCTATAATAGAAATATCTTCAGGTTTAAACATATCTAGCATTTTGTAAACCTCTTGTATTGAAGTATAATAATTTTTAACTACAACAATTTTTCTATCCTTAATCCCCATTGATATTATTCCATAAAATGAATATTTATCTAGATTAATTTCTATCCAATCATTAGTATTTGGTATAACACCAGTTTCTATTAATGTTGATAAATTTATTTCATCCTTAACATTTTTAGAATCACTAAACTCTATATGATCTAAAAGAGCTTTTTCTATATCATGAAAATCGTAAGAATAAACTATCTCTTTTGATCTTTTAGAGCACTTATATTTATATTCTAAATCCATAAATTTATCTAAATCATAACTATCAAAAGAATTAGTCCCTAATCTTTTTTGTAAAAGATAATAAGTTAATTCAATTCCAACTTCAGTTGGAGATTCTGGTTCAACCATTAAAATTTCAATATGACTAGTAATTGCTAAAATTGCTGGAATTGAAGATGCTTTATATAATATTCCAGCATTTCCATTTTTATCTATAAATAATCTATCAATATTTTCTGAAAATTTTGGATAATCTACGAATAAATTCTTATCCACAAATTCTTTTTTAGTTAAATCATATAAAACTTCATTATCTTTATAATTTACAATATAAGTACCATCCTTTAATTTTTCTACAGTTTTAATTAGATCACTACCACTCTTAGTTTTTTCATACATATCTTTTTGAGAGTAGTTTCCTATAAATTCAAAATTTCTATTATTCTTTTTAAGAATACATAAACTATCAGCACTCTTTTTACAATATTTTATAGGTAAATTATCTACAACTTTTTTAATATCTATATGAGCTGCAATATTTCTATTATAAGCTGTATAATCTACAGTTACTTTTATTATTGGTGACTTAAACATTTAAAATTCTTCCTTTACTTGTTATATTTATTAAATCCTTTTTAATAAGAAACGGTTCAATTTCATTCAATAAAGTATATTTAGGAACATTTAAAGCTCTGCTTAAAGTATTTAAACTTGCTGTTTTTTGTTTCTTAAGTACATCTAAATATTTTAAATCTAATTCTGTAAAGCCTCCTTTATATATTCTTAACATATCTAACATTTT
>MUGC01000027.1 GCA_002900535.1 Thermoplasmata archaeon M9B1D
CTGCAAATATAATCAAAATCAAGCATACGTTGAATTGCTCTTTGTTGAAAACCGAAAACAATTGCTTTTGTGTTTTTATCCATTATAATATAATCTGGTCTTTTTCCAGATTTTTTTGTCTTTTTAGTTTTTGTCATGGTAATCGCCTTCATTATTTGCCCCCTAAAGCCATATCAACAATACGTGTCATATGAGTCTCAGGACCATATACATCAATTGGGATTCCTAGCTCTTTACCAAGATCCTTCATGATTCGAAGACCTTCTTGATAGTTTGGTCCGCCACGTCGAACATAAATTTTCACGTTTGTTTCTTTAAGCTTCTTTTTGTAATCACGAAGTGCCATGGTAATTCCGGTAAATGTTTTTGCAACATCCGTAAAGTTAGCAATTCCTCCGCCAATAAGTAAATACTTTGGTCGGCCTTTTGAATCTTTTTCACGAGTCATTAAATCAAGAATAGTTTTTGCATACTCATAGGTTTGATCTGTTGTTGGATTACCGCTATATTCGCCATAATTTGCAAGTTCATCACGATATCCTAAATCTACAATTGTATCAGTATAAATTACACTTCCTCCTCCACCTGCAACCATTGTCCAAACACGACCTCTTGGGTTTAGAACTGTAAGTTTGAGTGAGGCACCACTTTTTTCATCCATCATCTTTATGTATTCTTCTTCCTTTGATAGTTTTCTTCCAAATGGTGCAGGAAATTTTATATCTCCCCATTTCTCACTGCTTTCAAAATGACCTGTATCATCAAGTCTTGCAACAAGATCAAGTGGTACAATGTTTTTACCTGTCACAACAAATGGGTTGATCTCAAGATATGCATAGTTTAGTTCTCTATAGAATTTGTATAACCCTTTGGTGAAATCCGCAAACATTTTTTTATATTGCAGTTGTGTATCTTTAGGTAGTTTACTTTCGATATTTATTTTATCAATGTCTTGACCTACATCAATTTGAATCTCAGCAACAGTTTTCCAAACACTTTCTATGTCTACTCCACCATGATTTGAAAAATAAATTGTGTCGCCATCTCGGTTGCTTTTTATTGCAACATAGAACTCTTCTTTATGTGGAACATATGGTTCTATAATGAAATGTGTTAGTTTGTCTGTTACTTTTCCTACTGTTGTCTCCTTGTTCATTCGTTCTTTTATCCATTTCTTTGCTTCTTCAAAAGTTGCATTTGCTTTGATAAGTCCGTGCTTTCCACGTTTACCAAAAAGTTGGTCAGGCTTTACAACTAGCTTTTCCTCTTTTAACCATTTATGTTTCTTTGGAAGATCATCAATTTTTGTTTTTGGATCTACCAATACAATTCTACCTGGGAATTTGAAATCTTTACCGAAATACTCCGTCCAGTAATTGGCAAGCATTTTCTTCCCATCATATTCTCTTATTCCTCTTTGTGCCATATTTTTTACCTCTTAAAAATTTTATTTAGCTTTTTCTTTCATATATGCAAGAGTTCCTCCTGCAAGAATAATATCTTTTTGTCTATTTGATAGATTATATTTTACTTCAAATTCAGTTCCTTTAGTTTTATTTTTAACTTTTAAAATGTCCCCATTTTTAATTGCATTTTTTACATCAGGTATCTCTATTTCATCACCTTGTTCAACTTTATTGTAATCTTCTTCGTTTTTGAAAGTCAGAGGTATTATACCGAAGTTGATTAGGTTTGCTGTATGAATTCTTTCAAAAGATTTTGCAATCACAGCTTTTGTTCCCATAAACATTGGACACAGGGCTGCATGTTCACGAGATGATCCTTGTCCATAACTAAGGCCTGCAACAAAGATGTTATGTTTACCTTCATCTCTAATTTTCTTTGCACGTTCATAGAAATTAGGATCTACTACCTCAAATAAAAACTCGGAATACTTAGGTACATTACTTCTATACTTCATTTTTGCACCAGCAGGAATTATATGATCTGTTGTTATTTGGTCTTCTACTTTAATTGTTACTTCGCCTTTTATTTCATCTGGCATTGGAAGACTTGCTGGTGGATCGCCAATGTTTGGTCCACGATATATTTTAATATGTTGAGGATGCTCTGGTGGATAGATGAACATACTGTCATCAATATAGAATTTTTCTGGCATTTTTACATTTGGATATTTAATACCCATTTTTTCGAGATCACGGGGGTCAGTCATCTTACCAGTAATTACTGCTGCTGCCGCAGTTTCAGGGCTCACAAGATATACATTTGCACTTTTTGTTCCAGATCTTCCTAAAAAGTTACGGTTGCTTGTTCTTAGTGACACTGCTTCGGTTTTTGGTGATTGGCTGTTTCCTATGCAAAATCCACATGCTGATTCAGCAATCCTTGCGCCAGCAGCTATTAAATCAGTCAGACCACCATCCCTTGCAATGTTTTCAAGTACTTGTTTTGAACCTGGTGCTATTACAAAGCTAACATTGGGATGAGCAGTTTTTCCTTTCAATATTTTAGCAACAGTCATCAAATCTTTGTAAGAAGAATTTGTACAGCTACCAAGACATACTTGGTCTACAGTCATTCCTTCAAATTCTTTTACAGTTTTAATATTTCCTGGGCTGTGTGGATATGCAGTAAGTGGAACAATTTCACTCAAATCTAAATCTATTTCTTTATAGTAATCAGCATCAGTATCTGCCTTTAATTCCGTCCAATCTTTTTCACGACCTTGCGCTTTCAAAAAAGCTTTGGTTGTTTCATCACTTGGGAAAACACTAGTTGTCACACCACATTCTGCACCCATATTGGTAATTGTTGCGCGTTCTGGAACAGACAGTGTTCTCACTCCTTCCCCACCATATTCAAAAACACAACCAACATTTCCCTTGGTTGTAAAAATCTCAAGCATTTTAAGTACAACATCTTTTGCTGCACACCATGGTTTAAGTTTACCTTTTAGATTTACTTTGATTACATTTGGACAAGTTAGATAAAACGGTCCACCTGCCATTGCAACTGCAACATCAAGACCGCCGGCACCAATTGCTACCATTCCAATTCCTCCGCCTGTTGGAGTGTGAGAATCGCTTCCTAAAAGCGTTTTACCAGGCTTTCCAAAACGCTCAAGGTGAACTTGATGGCAAATACCGT
The DNA here is from genome assembly GCA_002900535.1 of Thermoplasmata archaeon M9B1D. Taxonomy (GTDB): domain Archaea; phylum Thermoplasmatota; class E2; order DHVEG-1; family DHVEG-1; genus M9B1D. The sequence continues at coordinate 3,109 of MUGC01000027.1, forward strand.
TTCCTGCACGAGAATAAATAATTCCATATTTTGAAGCGACGCTCTGCAGGTATTTATGGTCATCTGCGTTTTCAAAACCAATTTGTACGGTGTTATGATCTACATAACTTACAGATAGTTCAGTTTTTACTTTTGGAACACCCATCGCTTCGAATTGTAGATACGCCATGGTACCAGTTGCATCTTGGGTAAGTGTTTGATCAACTTTTATTGCTATTTCTTTACCAGGTTCCCATTTACCTTCTACAATATGTTTTTCTAAAATCTTTTGAACAATACCTTTTCCCATGATAATAAACCTCCCCTGCTTACTTCTTAAGCTAAGGCATTTCTCGTAATAATAAAATAATACTTAAAGTATTTGGAAATGGCTTTTTTATAATAAATTAAATAGCAACTCAGCTAAATTTTTTTCTAATTATAACAAATTTGATATATTTCTATAAAAAATAGTTTTATTTTTTGCAGTAAAGTTTAGATAATAAGATTATTAAACTAAAAGTCCATTCTGGCAAACTCTGAGATAAATATTAGGAGGCAAAATTATATGATGATAATTGTAAGATTGTTCCCAAAATCAGACCTAAATAAAATATGGAACCATGTTGAAAATGTAATAGCAAAAGAAAAATCAGAGGTTGTTACGCCTTTGTATGCAACTCAAGCTGAAGGAATGATGAATGTTGGAATAATTTTTGATGTAAAAGACCCTGATAACATATCACATTTTTTAACTGAAACATTATCAAAATTTGATGAATGTCATCACAGTAAAACAATATCTCTTATGAAACCAGTTTTTTTCCCGATACCTAAAAAGAAACCAGAAAATATCCAAAGATTTGTTATCAGAATTTATACTCACCCAAAAAATTACAAAATAATTTATAACTATCTAATTAACTACAAATACCCATTTAACCTATTCCCGATTTATGTATCTTACTCACTTGGTGATGAAGATATAGTTATGAATATTGCTGCTGATTCAGCGCAAACTGTTAACAATTTTTTAAGAGAAAAAATTAGAACAATGGATGGTGTTGATTCTTCCTCTTTCTACCCCGTTGTAAAAGCAAAAAGATTTGCCACTCTTGAAAAACTTATAGAAACCCAGAGGAAACATCTAGCTGAAGAAGCTAAAAAAATTCCTGAAACTGAAATGGATAAAGAATTTGACTGGGTTGAAAACTTTGAGGAATATGCGATGTTGACAGGAGCATTACCAGGTGATATCTAAATAAACATCAAAACCGAAAACACAAGGGTGAAAATATATGAGCGGAGAAGATATATCTGTATTACTTGATGAAAAACGTATTTTCAAACCAAAAGAAGAACTTGTTAATCAAACAAATGTTAAACAATGGATGGACATCCATGATATAAAGGACGATAAAGAATTATATAAGAAAGCTGGAAATTGGGAGTGGTTCTGGGAGGAAATTTCAAAAGATCTAGTTGAATGGTATGAACCCTACAAAAAAGTTGTCGAATGGAAAGTCCCTTATGTAAAATGGTTTGTTGGTGCAAAATATAACATAGTTCATGATGCAGTTGATAAGCACGTTAAGACCTGGCGTAAAAACAAAGTTGCTTTTATTTTTGAAGGTGAACCTGGTGATGTAAAAAAAATAACATACAATGATTTATACATCGAGGTTAATAAGTTGGCAAATTCGCTAAAAAAACTTGGTGTCAAAAAAGGGGACCGTGTCGGAATTTATCTCCCAATGATTCTTGAACTTCCTATTGCGATGCTTGCTTGTGCAAAAATAGGCGCAATTCATTCAGTTGTATTTTCAGGCTTCAGTGCAATAGCATTTAGAGATCGTGTAAACGATTGCGATGCAAAAGTTGTTATAACATGCGATGGTTTTTGGCGACGTGGAACTAAAGTATATTTAAAACAACAAGCTGATGAAGCACTTGAAAACGCTCCAAGCGTTAAACACTGTGTTGTTGTTAAACGTACCGGTGATGGTATCCCATGGACACCAAGTCGTGATGTATGGTGGCATGATCTTGTTTTTAATTCACCTAAAGAATGTGAAACTGAAAGATTAGATGCAAATGATCCACTATATTTCTTATATACCTCTGGAACAACCGGAAAACCAAAGGGTATTATTCATGCTCATGGTGGATATGCAGTTGGAACAGCTTATACTTTAAACTGGGTTTTTGACATGAAAGACACTGATATTTGGTGGTGTGCCGCTGATATTGGTTGGGTCACAGGTCATAGTTATATTGTATATGCTCCTTTAATTCTTGGAGCAACATCTGTCTTATATGAAGGTGCTCCAAATTGGCCGCAACCAGACCGCTGGTGGGAAATCATCGAGAGATACAATGTAACATTATTATATACTTCTCCAACTAGTATAAGACTGTTTATGAAATATGGTGAAGATTGGGTAAAAAAACATGATCTTAGTACGCTTCGCCTTCTTGGCAGTGTTGGTGAACCAATAAATCCTGAAGCTTGGATTTGGTATTATAAATATATAGGAAATGAGAATTGCCCAATTATGGATACCTGGTGGCAGACAGAGACAGGCCATTTCGTTATTTCACCTCTTCCAATAACTCCTCTAAAACCTGGTTCAGCCTCTCATCCGCTTCCTGGTTTAGCAGCTGATGTTATAAATGAAGAAGGTAAACCAGTTCAGAATGCTGGTGGAAATCTTGTAATTACCCATCCATGGCCTGGTATGCTTCGCGGGATACATAAGGCGCCTGAAAGATACGAAAAAACATATTGGTCAAAATTTAAGGGTTTATATCTTGCAGGTGATGTTACACGTAAAGACAGCGATAATTACTTCTGGATCCAAGGACGAGCAGATGATGTTTTAAAAATATCTGGTCATAGAATTGGTAATTCAGAAGTGGAATCAGCACTTGTTAGTCATCCACTTGTTGCTGAGGCTGCTGTTATTGGTAAACCTCATAGTTTGAAAGGCGAATCAATTTCCTCATTTGTTGTATTGAAAAAAGGCGTTGAACCATCCGATAGTTTGAGGATTAAATTACAACAACATGTTTCAAATGAACTTGGAAAAATCGCAAAACCAGACGAAATATGGTTCGTATCTGATGTACCAAAGACTCGCAGCGGAAAGATTATGCGTCGTGTTATACGAGCTAAAGCTCTTGGTGAAGAGGTTGGTGACATATCCACCTTAGCAAATCCTGAAGCAGTAGATGAAATTGGAAAAGCAGTGTAAAAAATATCCTAATTTTCTTTTAATTTTATTCTTTTTCTAATAACTGTTAAATAATGCTTATCTGTTTTACACACTATCTTAAATAAATTGAGGGAGGACAAATTGGACAGCAAAGATTTAGAAAAAGGCATTGTTCAGCTAATTAAGAAAGCTGAAACAGAACTTCCAAAAGATGTAATAACAGCGTTAGAAAAAGCATACAAAGTTGAAATAGGTATTGCAAAAACCCAGATAGGTGCTATTCTTGAAAACATTAAACTTGCAAAAAAAACAGGTCGTCCGATGTGCCAGGATACAGGTATACAAACTTTTTTTGTAGAAGTCGGAGTAGATTTTCCTGAAATTAGTAAATTAAAAAGAATTATTACAGGCGGTGTGAAAAAAGCAACAAAAGATATTCCTATTAGACCTAATACCGTCGATCCTTTCACAGGAGTTAATCATAAAGATAACACCGGCGATAATGTGCCATATATTACTTGGGATTTTACAGATGGCAGTGATGTTACGATTACTGCTTTACCTAAAGGTGGTGGTAGTGAAAATATGAGTAAGCTTGGGATGCTAAAGCCCGGTGTTGGTATTGAGGGTGTTAAAAATTTTGTTGTTGAAGAAATGATTAAAGCAGCCGGTCAACCATGTCCACCTACTATTGTTGGTATTGGTATCGGTGGTGGTGCTGATCTTTCTTTGAAACTTGGTAAAAAAGCGCTTCTTAGACCAGTTGGTGTTAGAAATAATGATAAAAATATTGCAAAAATCGAAGAAGAGTTAATTAAACGTATTAATGCTAGTGGAATTGGTCCAATGGGCCTTGGCGGTAAAATTACTGTTTTAGATGTTCATATTGAAAAAGCACATCGTCATCCTGCAAGTCTGCCTGTTGGTCTTGCTGTGCAATGTTGGGCTGATAGACGTGCAAAAATGATTATCCATAAAAATGGTTCTTGGGAGGTAAAATAGTTGGAGTATCGTTTCACACTTCCTATTAAACCCGAGGATATTAAAAAATTAAAAGTTGGGGATATTCTTTATGTCACTGGTAAAATTTTTACAGCAAGAGATGAAGCGCATCATTTGATGCTCGAAAAAAAATCAATTCCTTTCGATCCTTCTGATATGGGTTTGTTTCATTGTGGGCCATTAATGAAAAAAGTTGGAGATAGGTGGGAGGTTGTTTCAGCTGGTCCTACTACCAGTAGCAGAATGGAGATATTTGAGGATAAATTTATTGAGAAATTTAAAATAAATCTTATAATTGGGAAAGGTGGTATGGGAAAAAATACACAAAAAGCTTTACAAAAATATATATGTATATATGCTTCTTATACTGGCGGTGCTGGTGCTCTTGCAGCTGAAAAAGCAGAGGAAGTAGAAAATGTTTTTTGGCTAGATGAGCTTGGTATGCCTGAAGCAGTTTGGATAATGAGAGTAAAGGAATTTGGTCCATTGGTTATAGCTATGGATTCTCACGGTAAATCAATATTTAATAGAAATTAATTGTAAAATATTTCTGGTGGTCTTAATTGGGTATAGATTTAACAATTGATCCAAAAGAAGTATCAACCGTTATCAAAGATTTTATTAAAACCTATGTTGAAAACTCTGGTTGCAAGGGTGTTGTTATCGGTCTTTCCGGTGGAGTTGATTCTGCAGTAACTGCAATATTATGCCAAGAGGCACTTGGGAAGAATAAAACTAATTGCTTATTTCTACCAGACGAAACAACGCCAAAGAATGATTTTAAACATCTAGAGGTTCTTCTGAAAAAATTTAATTTATCATGTGAAAAAATAGATATTTTCGATGTTGTAAAACAAATCAAGAAAAAATGCATTTGTAAACCTACTAAATATGCTCTTGCAAACGTTAAAGCAAGAGCACGTATGGTTCTTTTATTTGAGTATGCAAATATGACTGCAAATCTTGTTTGTGGTACTAGTAATAAATCTGAGCTATTGGTCGGTTATTTTACGAAATATGGTGATGGTGGAGTTGATATATTTCCAATTGGTGATTTGTATAAGACTCAGGTTTGGAAACTTGCTAAATTTCTTAAAATACCTAGAGAAATTGTTTTAAAACCACCTACTGCGGGACTCTGGCATGGTCAGTTTGATGAAAAAGAATTGAAACTGAGTTATGATAAACTCGATCAGATTTTAACTGGTCTTGAGCGAAAAATTGATTTAAATGATATTGTAAACCTTGTTGATGTAAATTTTTCTGATGTCAAACGCATTAAAAATATGCGTATAAAAACTCAACATAAAAGACGATCCCCTCTAATTCCAAAAATTGGTCTTAGAACACCGGGAAATGATTGGCGTTCACCTGTTCAAATTGGATAAATATATATTTTTAAATGTCTAAATAAGTATATTAATAAATCACTTCATTAAAAAAACCTCTTAACATATCTTTTAACTTAATTAGTATTAAATTTGAAGTAAGATTTTTACAAACTGGTTCAAAATCAATTCTAATGTATTCATGAACAACAACATCACCAGAACTACTAACAGAAACATTACGATAATTAACATCTTGTTTACAATCATCTGTCTGAACAAATAGAGTTGGATAATTACTACAATTAAAAGGATAGCTATCATATTTATTTTCATTACCATCATAAACAACTGAGCTATGAGTATGACCCATAAGAACTAACTCTACATCATAATTTTCACAAAGTTGAATGAAATTCTCACGGTTACGAGCAATTACATCAATCATTATTCCTTTTTCATCTCTATAATTAACAGCTGGATGATGCATAAAAACAATTTTCTTATCTGACTGATGATTACTAAACTGTTGCTCAAGCCATTGAATATCTTTATCAAAAAGACCAGCCCCAAGTACACGCAACCAATTCCATGGCTCAAGAAAATAATTAGAGCCAGAGTCTATAAAAAACAAAGAAACAGAACCCATATCTATTACATATTTATTTTCACTATTTAGATAATTTTTATAGTTTTTCAACGAGCTTTCCCACATATAATCATGATTTCCAGGTGTAGTGTAAATAGGAATCGTAAAACTTGAATCAACGTACAACATACTATCTTTTTGATAAAGACAACTTAAAAGGGTCTGATAATTCAAAGCACCAGTTGCACCACTACCACCCCATTCAACAGTATCACCCGTAAGTGCTATAAAAGCAGGTTTTTCTTTAAAATTCTTTATTTCCTCTAGAACTCTTACGAAATTCTGTTTGTATTCTTCATACTTATCAAACTGTTTATTCATTACATGCGTATCTGAGATATGAACAAAATAAAAATCAGAGGTTTCTGTTTTTGATAATTCTATATTATTAATTCTGATGCCACTAATAGAAAAACTAGAACCAATTAAAACTAATCCCAAAATAAGAACAAAAATTGTTATATCCGCTCTCATAACATAAAATATAAAAAACTTAATATTTATATCTTTCTTAGATTAAAACATAAATTTATTTCCAGTGATTTTTTCATATGCTTCCTGATATTTACGTTGAGTCTCAAAAATTACTTCATCAGGTAAATGTGGTGGAATACTATTTTTATCCCAATTAGTGCTACTTAAATAATCACGAACATATTGCTTATCAAAACTTGGTTGACTCCTACCAGGTTCATATAAATCAGCAGGCCAAAAACGAGAACTATCTGGAGTCAATACCTCATCTACAACAATTAACTGGTCACCAATTTTTCCAAATTCAAACTTAGTATCAGCAATAATAATTCCTTTCTTAAGAGCATACTTAGATCCTTCGATATAAATTTTCAAAGATAATTCTTTTAATTTTTCTGCATCTTCTTTCCCAATCATTTTTTTCATTTCATCAAAAGAAATATTGATATCATGACCTGACTCAGATTTAGTTGAAGGTGTAAACAAAGGTTCATCAAATTTATCTGATTCACAAAGTTCTTTTGGAATTTTCATTCCACATACTGTTCCATCTTTCTGATAAGAATTCCAAGCAGAGCCGGAAATATAACCTCGAACAATACACTCAATAGGGAAAACTTTTGCTTTTTTAACAAGCATGCTTCTACCTTTAAGAATATCCGCGTAATCTTTGAGAAATTCTGGAAAATCTTTGATATCTGCACTAATCAGATGGCTAGGAACGGAATCTTTAAAAAAATCAAACCAAAACTTAGAAATTTGCGTAAGACAAATGCCTTTGTTTGGAATTGGTTCATGTAAAACAAAATCAAAAGCACTAATTCTATCTGTAACAATTAACAAAAGTTTATCATTTGTCTGATAAACATCCCTAACTTTTCCTTTTTTGAAGGTTTTTAAAGGT
>MUGC01000235.1 GCA_002900535.1 Thermoplasmata archaeon M9B1D
TTAAATAACTTAATCTATATATATGAATTAACGCATGTTAAGTAGGGGGTAAATAAGTTGAGAAAAATTTTACCGATATCAATAGTTGTAATTTTAGTCCTGACAGGGCTTGGAGCAGTTGCCACACCGCAAGAGCAAAATTTTGAAATTAAAAAAATAAATGTTGCTTTTTCTAAACTTACTTATGAAGATGAATCCGATTATATAACGATTAATGTTGAAGGTGCAAATAATTTTTTGATTGAGGAAGGAAAGCCTTTACTTCCTATGTACGCACAACAAATTATATTACCTTTTGGAACGAAAATTAAAAGTATAAAGGTTACACCTAAAAACATAGTTGAAAAAAACTTACCTAAAGATATAACATCATCACCTATCGCCATGATAGCTGGCTCGCAGGTACAAACCAATAGTGTGAAAACATCTGAAATATCTGACCCATATCCAAATAATTGGTATGATTATGATATAAGAGTTGGTTTGGAAAATAATGAAAGAGCTTTAATTATTGATACATACTTTTATCCAGTGAGTTACCATTCAAAAGATAATACTATTTCCTGGGCAAAACAAGCTGAAATAACTGTTGAATATGAACCTAGTCAAGTAGTATCTTCAGCATCTGATGAAGAATATAACCTTATAATCCTTACAGCAGATGAATATTATGATGAACTAAATCCCTTGATTGCTCATAAAACCAGTAGAAATATATCAACAAAAATTGTAAAACTTAGTGAAATATTAAACGGTGCATATTTCCCAGTAATGGGAGATGATGATGCAGAAAAAGTAAAATATTTCATATATCACGCAGCAGATGAAATTGAAGGATGGAATACTAAAAATGTTATGCTGGTTGGAAACAAAGATCAATTTCCGATTCGTGAAACCCATGTAAAAGTTTCAAGCGATGACAAAGAAGTTTTTGCAAGTGATTTATACTTTGCAGATATTTTGATGTATAATGAAGAAACGGAAGAGTATGAGTTTTGCAGTTGGGATTCAAATGATAACGGCGTATACGCTGAGTATAAATGGGATACTGGGACAGATACTATGGATCTCGAACCAGACGTTGCAGTAGGTCGACTTGCTGCAAACGATGAAGAAGAGACGACAACTGTTGTGAATAAGATTATAAACTATGAAAACATGGAAGCATATACCCAAAACTGGTTTTTTGATATGGTATATTGCGGCGGTGATTCATTCATAGATGAAGACCATGATCCTAATGGTGTTCTTGAAGGAGAATATGTAAACGAACATGTAATGGGGATCATGGATGGATTTATTCCAAAAAAGATGTGGGTTTCAAACAATGTTTTAACAAGAAACGTACCAACCGGCGTTTCAAGTATTAATGAAGCAATATCTGAAGGTTGTGGTTTTGTTGATATGTCAGGTCATGGTAACACTGATGTTTGGGCAACACATCCGCCAGAAAATGCTGGTAAATGGGTGCCAACACCATTTGGTCAATATCATAGCACAAATATCGGTGAATTAACAAATGGTGATAAACTTCCAGTTGTTATTACAGGTGCCTGTAGCGTCAGCAAATTTAGCAAAGATAAAACTTGTTTCTCATGGACTTGGCTATCCACTAATGGAGGCGGAGGTATAGGATCATTTGGCGCAACAGGTCTTGGATATGCATATATCAGTACTCACGTTATTTCAGGGCTTGTTGAAGGAATCGCAATTGAAACATTTGCTCAATATAAAGAAGGAGCAATAACACTTGGTGAGATGTGGACAAGAGCACTCAATGGATACATGAAAGACCACAGAATCAGTGACGGCGGCGAATACAAAACAGTTTTAGAATGGGAACTTTTTGGTGACCCAACTCTATCTATTAGCGATCAATCAACTGCACCAGAAAAACCACAAAAACCATCAGGTCCAACATCTGGAAAACCTGAAGTAGAACTCACATATACATCATCGACAACTGATGCTGACGATGATGAAGTTTATTATTTGTTTGAATGGGGTGACGGCGAATTTTCAGAGTGGATTGGGCCAAAAAACTCAGGTGAACAAGTAACTGCAAGTCATACTTGGACCTCAGAAGGTAATTTTTCAATTAGAGTAAAAGCAAAAGATGACCATGGCATATTGAGCGAATGGTCAGATCCATTGTCAATTAGTATGCCAAAGAATAAATCAATTATTTATAGACCGTTTTTATCTAGAATCTTTGAACTATTTCCATTTTTAAAAGAGATATTTAACGTCTAGATAAATTTCTTTTTTTCTTTATTTTTTTAAAATCTTATATATATCCAAACGTTCATCATCAAAATTACGGCTTAGTAAAATTTCTAAATTTAGCCCAGCCTTAGATATTATATAATCTAGTTTTTTTCTATCTGAAAGAGAACTAAAAACAAAATAACCAGCACCTTCTGTTTTAAGATGTTTTGATAAATGCTTAATGAATTTTTGGGTTTGTAAAAGACCATCTGCTCCACCATTAACTGCTTTATCAAACCAACCAGAGCCACCAACGATATCTTTAG
>MUGC01000236.1 GCA_002900535.1 Thermoplasmata archaeon M9B1D
TCCTCTTTGCTAATATTCCAACGTGTTCGAATACATTCTAAAACATAGCTTTTACCAGAATAGATAAATTTATCCTCAATCGGATCCCAACTGAAGACCTTATTAGTAAGAATTTCTTTAGTCGTTGGATTTATATCAATTATTTCAATAATTTGTTTACATCGTCTAGCACGTTTGTTTTTAACACATGTTACATCCTGTAATGTTATGATATCTAATGATTGAAGCATCATACGTGGAATGCTAATTGGTTCTTCCCCTAATTTATAAATTAAAGAATGCAATGAATCCGAATGAATTGTGCTGTATGTTGCATGACCTGTAGCCATGGCTTGAAAAAGTAAATATGCCTCACGACCATGAATCTCACTAACAAGAATATACTCCGGTCGTTGTCGCAGTGCTACTTTCATTAGGTCGTACATATCAATTTCACCAACAACCTTTTCAGATACATTTTGCCCGAAACCGGTCCGTGCCACACTAGGAATCCAATTAGGATGCGGAAGATTAATTTCCCTAGTTTCTTCAATGCTTACGATTTTTGATTCAGGTGGGATAAATAAAGAAATAGCATTCAATGTTGTTGTTTTACCACTAGCAGTACCACCAGCAAAAAGCATGTTAATACCATTTTCAACAGCAAGCCATAAATAAGCAATCATCTCAGGAGACATAGTGTTAAAATCAATTAGATCTACAGGCGAAAAAGGATCCAATCTAAATTTACGAATAGTAAAAGTTGAGCCTCTAGAAGTAATTTCATCTGAAAGAGTCATAAGAATGTGGGATCCATCTGGCATTGTAGCATCAAGCATTGGCTCTGCAATACTAATTTGCTTACCACATTTCTTTGCTAGATTTAAAACAAATGAAGAAAGTTCATTTTCCGAATTAAAACTAACATTACTTTTAAGAGAACCGAACTGACGATGATATAAAAATAAAGGAATATCTGAACCGTTACAGGATATATCTTCGATATTTGGATCCTTCATCAAGGGATCTATTTTTCCTAATCCTAAAGATTCCTTTGCGAGATAATAAAGAATTTTATTCTTTGACTCTTTACTAACTTTTATGTTAAATTCTTCTATGATTTTATTAAAACTTCTTACAAGACATTCATCATTACCAGAAATTTCTAATTTTTCAGCATCTGTTAAAACTGTATTAATTGTTTCTTTTATAAAGTGTAAAGTTTCTAATTCTTCATTAGTAGGTTGAACCTCAACTAAAAAATAACATTTTTCAAGACTATTTCTTTCACGCAGGATTAAAACATAAGCAAAAGGCTCAGTCAATGTATAGAAATCAAGCTCCTCCCATTGCTTTTCTGATAAACCAAGATCTGAAAGTGTTACTGATTTATCACTTAGAACTTCTTTTGGAAATTCAACATCTTTGATCTGCACCAAAGTTTGATCAGTTTCAAGCTTTGGTGTAGCGGTCTCATATAAATTCTTTTTTTCTTCATTAGATATATTAGGACTCCATTCAGTGAAAGAAGAATCCTCATCAAAAAAAACATGTTCCTCTTTGAAATCTTGTTTTTGGAAATATCCAAAATGCGAATTGCTAATATTTGTTTTTTCTTTTTTTTTAATAGGAGAACCAGTAAGATCTGAAGGTTGTTGTTTAATATGTTCTTCTAAAATCTTTTGAGTTTTTTCCTCCAAATTTTTAAAATTATCTTTGAACTCTTTTTTATTGCTAGTTTTTTTAAGTTTATTGTCTTTCAGTAAATAACCATTGTTTTTTCCTTTGACTGGTAAATTTTCAAATTTGAATTTAGGTTTAATTATTTTTTTTGCTGGTTTTGGTTTCAAGTTATCGTTATTTTCTTTTACTAATAGTTTTTTAAAAAAAAATTTATTTGAAATAATCTTGGATTTTATTTTTTCTTTAATTTTTTTTTCTTTAGGGATTGCTTCTTCTCCAGGATTTACATTTGCTTTTTCTAGCAATTCTCCACTAGAAACTTTTATATCATCTGTTTTTTTCATAGAACTTTTTCTTATATAAAAAATAGTATCTCCATTTTTGTTTTTAATTGAGAAACGATCAATGTTAAGTTCAAATTCTTTCTCTTGAATTTTATTAAGTTTTTCTTTATTTTTAAGAATTATCTCATCAATTATTTTTTCAATTTTATTAGTATCACTGAATGCATTTGAATTTTTTAGATTAACCCTATCTTGCATCCATATTCCTTCATATTTTAAACTAAGAATTTTTTATATCTACCTATAGCTACGTTTAAAAAATTAAGCTATGGGTAAACATTTTTTGCGCGCATCACATCCAACTAGCAAGGTTATAATTTAATTAATATTTATAGATTTCTTAAAAAACTTAATAATTATTATGTCTAGGAAATTGTAGACAAGTTTATAATGAGTTTTTAAATAGTGAAAAAAAATAATGGGCCCATGAGGTAGTCAGGATATCCTACCGGCCTTCGGAGCCGGTAACAGGGGTTCGAATCCCCTTGGGTCCGTAACC
>MUGC01000237.1 GCA_002900535.1 Thermoplasmata archaeon M9B1D
GTTTAAAAGCATATTTATAACCGTTTTAATTTTTATAGGTGGTCTTTCTTTAGTTGGAATAAATGGTTCTGATGGAGGAACTGAAGTAGTGGCAAATCTTGTAGTTGGAATACCTATAGCAATCATAATTGGAGCTGCAATTGGATTGTATTTCAAGAGTATTGAGAAAAAGCATGAAGACTCTAATCCAGAGTGAATTTAAAAATATATAACAAATCAGAGGAGACCAATCAAAAACCCGCAGGCGGCTTTTTGATTGCTCATTTTAAACGTTAGTTAAAAAGGGAAGCATATGTCTGAAAGTTTAAAGAAAACCAGTATATATTTTTTCTTGCCTTATCTATCTTTGATCCTTATTCTAAAATACATTGGGATTGACAAGGTATTTATAAAAGATTCCATATTGAACTTTTTACATTTCATCATCCCAAGTTGTTTAGTTTTACTTTCCCTATTTATGCTGTCTAGAAAAGACAACGCGTGTTTAAAAAATGCCATTTATGCAGGTGGATTGATAGCAATTTCTATATTAGCAATTTGGTACATTGTTTTACACAATATTTTTTTTCAACTATTTGATAATTTCTCATTTTTATTATGGGCATGGAGTTATCTCATACCATTTGTTTTTTATTACAGAAACTGTCATAAGTTTATGAATGAGAAAACTCTTTCTTTATACGAAAAAACGATACGCGGTACTTGGGCATTTTTTCTAATCATTCCTCCTTTGGTATATGTGGTTTACGCTAAATATGAAACGTCTCATTTTTAAAGGGTTGTGAATGTTTATAAATAAAAAAATAATCTACTATATAACCAAAAGCTGGTCTCGCATATCAATGAATGTAACTAACAAATCAGAGGAGACCAATCAAAAACCCGCGGGCGGCTTTTTGATTGCTCATTTTAAACGTTAGATTTAAAAAGGAATCACTATATGATTAACGTCCGTTCCCTCTCTTTAGAGCTCATTATACTTGCCTTAATAGGTCTTGTCGCTCAAAATATGTTTGTGTCTGGGAATCTCAATCCAAACGGTTTTTATAATAAATACCTAGGTTTTAGTTTACTGTTTCCTATTTATGCTCTAATGCTATCGGGACTTATTTACTTTCTCAAGCTAAAAAGTAAATTTTTCATCTTGTTTCTTAGCGTCTTTTTACTTGCCATCGCAACAATTGTAAACATAGCTCTCTACCCCGCAATGGGAGGCAGTACAGGTCAACTGTATGGCGCTTGGGCTTTGTTTTTTGTTATGCCTCTTATTTCCCTTCCTCTTGGATTATCATATGGTGGTTATAAGATTTATACCAATCGGGATATGAGTTTCGTACAAGCAGATACTTCACAAATGAAGACTTTGAAAAGTAACAATACCAATATAATTGGACCTATCTGGTTTATCAGCCTATTTATGATTTTAATTCTGCCTTATTTTATTTTCATGAGCGGCAGTCACTCTTCCGGAACTATATATGTTCGCTTGCTACTTCCGTCTATGTTTGTAGAAAATTTCAATTTTCGAATGCTAATGGTTCTTATCAGCATGATGGTTGGAGTTGGACTGCTTTATCGTTCTAAATGGATGCGTTGGACTGTACTATTCTTGGCATATTATGCGATTGTAAATTACGCAATTGTCATTGTGCTTAACTCAGTATCTTTTAGCTTGCAGCCACCAAGTTTGGTTGCTTTCAGTATCCCTTTCCTGTTCATCTATATTTTGAATAGAGAAGTGAGCTTTGTAATCTATCAATTAGATAAAACCCTATGCTTGAAAGAGAACTCTATTTTGGCGATCCTTGCCGTTGCTCTTTTATCTTTTGAAATAGCTGTGCATAAGCTTTTTGGTGCATGAAGTTTTTTGGTGATTTTATTCAAATCTAACAAATCAGAGGAGACCGATCAAAAACCCGCGGGCGGCTTTTTGATTGCTCATTTTCAACGTTAGACAATAAGTACTCTACGCCTGTTTCGCACGAAAAAAACACAAATATTGTATCTGCAATCAAATAACATTTTTTTACAATATTTCATTAGTTACGACAGTTCTATATTTAAGCCTTGGTTGTATAGAATGTGTACTAAATATAGTTAAATCGATGGGGAGTTGAAAACGAATGGGTCAATTTTTAGCTCTCTCATTAGTCCTTTCATATCCAATAATCATTACATTTCTTTTTATTCTTTTTAACAAAAAGAGACTCATAGATAAAAAAAGATTTAGTGTCTACAGCATTGTATTTGGATACATTCTCTTCGTTGTCTTCAATTTTTTATTATACTTCTTGCCTTATATATTTCCACACCCTGTTCTGCCTCTTGCCGCATTTATTACTGTCGCAGGACCTCAAATAGTATTGAGTACTATTCTATTAAAAAAATATTCTACTGATCGAACAATAGATCCAACAAACGAAGAAAAGAAAAATAATATAACTTCAAAAGTACTTCGCTTTTTTTCGGTAATTCTTCTATTGCCGATTCTCATAATATTTTCT
>MUGC01000238.1 GCA_002900535.1 Thermoplasmata archaeon M9B1D
ACAAAATTCTGAGGGTGTTTATTATAAAGATTTTTTTGCATTTCATCTGATATAATATCATATGGTGGAGACATCACATCGTCTGGTTTTTGTATTTTTTCTTTGTTGTATGTTAAACCTTTAAATGGATAAGTTTCAACCATAAAATTACCCCTGAATTTTTTAATTGAATGCTATTTAATATTAAAAACATTCTGATGAATATTTTATTATTAAATTTTTCTGATGAATATTTTATTATTAAATTTTTGTTGTACTAATGCTTAAATACTCCATCTTATTAGCCAGAGAAAATGCGTACAAAACTCGCAAACAAAAAGGTATTAAAAAATGCTCAGAATATTCTTACAAATTATAAATTATGTGATTCATGTTTAGGTAGGATTTTTGCTAAAATTGAAACAAATATGACAAATAAAAAAAGAGGCGAAATTCTAAGATTTGGATTAGGAAATTTTGAAAAAATTAAAGTTAAGGATTGTTGGCTTTGTCAAGGTCTTATTGGTGAAATAAAACATTTTGCTAACCTAATAAAAGAAAATTTAAAAGGTTATGAATTTGAAACATTTCTCATAGGCTCAAAGGTAGATGAAGATATACTTGAAAAAGAAAATCAGATATATGCTTTTGCAGGCTCTGAATACTCTGAGTCAATTAAAACAGAACTAAATAGAGAGATAGGTAAACTCCTTGAAAAAAAGCTTACTCAAGAAGTAAATTTTGAAAAACCAACTATTATGGCAGTTATTGATACTGCTTTTGACGTTGTTACGTTACAGATTGCTTCTTTGTATGTTTATGGACGTTATAAAAAATATAGTCGAGAGATTCCTCAGACAAAATGGTATTGTAAAATCTGTTATGGTAAAGGGTGTAAAAAATGTAATTATACTGGTAAAATCTATGATTCAAGTATTCAAGAGCGCATCTCAAAAACATTTTTATTTTATGCTCAGGGCGAAGATGACTCTTTTCATGGATGTGGTCGAGAGGATGTTGATGTTAGAATGCTTGGAAATGGTAGACCTTTTGTTTTGGAAATTAAAAATCCAAAGGTTAGAAGTCTAGATTTAAATAAAATTGCAACTGAGATTAATAAAATCAACAAAAGCTTTGTAGAAGTAGATAGCCTTCGTTTTTCAAATCATTTAGAAATAGAAAGACTCAAATCTGCAGAATTTAAAAAAACATATAGAGCAACTGTTAAATTTGATAAAATTATAAATAACGAAAAACTTAAAAAGGCAACTGAGTGTTTACATGATTCGAAGATTGGCCAGTTGACGCCATCTAGGGTGGCTCATAGACGAGCTGATATGGTTAGAGAAAAGCATATATATTACTGCAAGGTAGAATCAGTAGATGGCTCTAAAGCTGTATTCACATTAGAGGCAGAATCAGGAACATACATAAAGGAGCTAGTATCTGGTGATAACGGAAGAACTAAACCAAGCATTAGCGAAATTATGAAAATACCCTGCAAAGTAGAAAAACTCGACGTTATCGAAATTAAGGGGGAATAAAAAATTGGTAAAAAGATCTAAAGGGATCAGAAGTAAAAGCAGACAAATATTGAGGAAAAAACCACGGAGTAAAGGACTTAAGTCCATTACAAGGGCTTTACAACACTTTGAGGAAGGAGATTCAGTAAACATAGTAATTGACCCAGCTATTCACAAAGGAATGCCTCATATTCGTTTCCATGGTTATACTGGTAAAATCAAAGGAAAGCAAGGTGATTCATATCTTGTTGGAATTAATGATGGTGATAAGCCCAAAACATTGATTATTAGACCAGATCATTTAAGGAGAGTGCGTTAATTGGTAGATGGTCAACCAAAGCCAGTAAGTCTTGTGGAAGTAAAAAATATTCTAAAAAAAATAAGTAAAGATCGGAAAGATATGTTATATGAGCAGAAAATCGCACTTGAACATGCAACTAAGTTTGCAAAACTTCCTGCTAAAAAAACAGAGGATATGATAAAGGAGCTTGAAAAACTTGAGTTTATAACTGAGCTTTATGCTTATAAAATAGCTGATTTAGTACCACAAAATGAAGAGGATGTTAAAACAATTTTTGCAAAAGAAAGAATTACGCTTGGGGAGAATGATATAAAAAAAATATTGGATATTGTTAGAAAGTATAATATCGAATAAAAAAATTTTAGGAGTTGAGAATGGTGGAGGACTATGTGTATGTTTTAGATTATTTGCCAAAAGGTAGAGCGGATCTACCTCCACATAAAAGACATCCAACAGTCTATAGCATTGGTGAAAATCAGTTTACATTACTAGAGCTTGTTCCAAAAAACGATGCTACTTTTACAATTGGTGAAAGAATTTATGTTGGTAAAGATCCTGTTCTTAGGAAGAAAATTGCAAAGATTAAAGGTAGAGTAAGCTTTGAAGATATGACTTCAACTGCACACGGTGAAATGCCTTATGTAATTTTAGATATTGTTCATGATCAAAAAGAAAAATTTTTAAAGTTTTATAACGAGTCGCCTGCTATTTCAACACGTTTTCATGTACTTGAACTACTTCCTGGTCTTGGTAAGAAAATGATGCATGATATCCTGGATGAACGTAAGA